>CAZMHW010000026.1:0-17222 GCA_964566105.1 uncultured Akkermansia sp. | reverse complement strand
CCGTTATTGTGTCTCACGATTCGCTCGGCAAGGTTATTGGTTTGTCCGATATAATAACGTTTGTGTGAGGTTGAATACAGGATGTACGTGTAATAGATGGAGTTCATATTTTTGGGATTTGTCATTCTATCCAGCGGAGAGGCAAACTCTCCGTGGCGGGCCTGGTAAGCCATTGAATACCAACATCCAATTTGCACAAATATAGCACCACATTTTACCGTAGAGAGATAATATTATCGTATTTTTAACGTTATAACAAGACTTGTGAAATCTGAATTATGAATAAGGCTCTTTTTTTTGTTTTTTGCATACTGCTTACCAACTTCTATTCGCAAGTGGGTCCGCGCAGCTGGGAAGATCACCTCAGTATTAATTCCTGCAATTCTGTCACCAAAAAGGGAAAAACCATCTATGCGTCCTACTACAACGGGCTTATTAAATTTGACGAACAGGAACTGAGTATACAATCGCTCAACAAAATTAACGGACTAAGCGACATTGGAATTCAATTACTTAGAACCAACCCCTACAACAATAAATTGCTGGTTATTTACAGTAACAGTAACATTGACATTATTGATGAAAATGAAAACATTAAAAATTACCCGGATATCAAATTAAAACCACTTAACGGAAAAAAATCCGTTAACTCTGTAACCTTCGACAAGCAGTTCGCCTACCTGGCTTGCGGCTTTGGAATTATTGTTTTTGACACGGATAAACTGGAAATTGTAGACACCTATATTATCGGGGATAATGCGTCTAATTTGGAAGTGAAGCAGATAGCCATGGACAATTCAGACATATATGCCGCAACACCAATTGGCATGTACAGAGCGAAGCGTTCGAAGGCACTGAACAACTATAAAAACTGGACCTACGACACATTAACCATTCCAAAAGGACCCTATTGCGGGGTTGTGAATGTACAAGGCACGCTTTTATGTTGTTATAGTAGAAGCAGTATGGATGCGAGTATACAGGGAAAGGATACTCTGTATAGCTTAATTAATAATGCGTGGGCACCATATCCTCCAATGGCAGGAAAAGGACAAACTATTCTGAAACTCGGAGCTACGTACGAGAATTTATATTCTACGGTGGATCTTATTGGCTTACTTGTGAGCGATATAAATACGGGTATTTCCAAACAGCACCTCACGACCTATAACGGAGAAGTGGATTATGGCACACTCAGAGACTCTTACATTGGTAAAGACTATACGGGTAATATTTCTTACTGGTTGGCCGACCAGCATTTTGGTCTTAACCAAACCTACCAGTATTGGGATAATCCGAAAAAAATAGTACGTAACGGAACAAACAAAAACACACTTTGTAACATTGATATTCTGGATGGTAAAGTTGCTGTTTCACCTTCTTATGTGAATAATGCAGGCTCTGGTAATTATACACTTGAAGGCATAAATATTTTACAAAACAAAGAATGGTCTTACCTGAAGTGTAATGATGAAAACGGCGACCCTATAATGGATATAACCTCTGTATTATTGGATCGCCTGGATAAAAGTGTTATGTGGGCCTGTTCCTGGTATCATGGCGTTTTTAAGTTCAAGGATAATAAACTCGTATCGGCACTCACACCATCCAACAGCGCTTTGCCGGTGGCGGTAAAGGGCGAACCCCGCTGTGCGGGCCTGAGCATGGATAAAAGTGGAAATCTCTGGTTTGGTAACAGTGATCAGAAAACATACCTGAGCGTTATAAAAAGAGATGGTACCTATATTAATTTCGATTTTGCAATTGGCAGGAGTTTTATTCGTAAAACATTTGTGGATAAGAACAACTTCGTTTGGGTAATGCATGAAAGGGATGGAGGGTTAACCGTATATAAAAACACCAATTTTGCACAACCGGTAGAAGGCGTGAACTACCGTTGGTTAAGTAATGCGGTTGGCGGAGGACATCTTCAGGCCAATGGTGTTTATGCGGTTGCCGAAGATAAGGATGGTAAAATATGGGTAGGTACTGCTGAGGGAATAAGTGTCATTTACAACCCGGCGTCCATTTTTTCAGGTTCTGATTATGACGCGCAGCCTATAAAAATTGTTCAGGACGGAAATGTTGAATTGTTACTTGGAAAAGAAATTGTAACCTCTATTGTGGTTGACGGTGCAAATAATAAATGGTGCGGCACTCAAAATGGTGGCGTTTATTGTTTTAGTCCCGACGGTCAAACACAACTTTACCATTTCACCAAAGAAAACAGTCCGCTGTATTCTAATCTGATTATTGACATCAACTACGACGAAACAACAGGAGATTTGTTTTTTGGAACGGAGTTAGGTATCCAGTCTTTCAGGGGAATTATTGTTGCCGGAGAAAAGGAATATAAAAATGTGTATGCGTACCCCAATCCTGTAAAACCTAATTACCAGGGAACTGTTTTAATAAGGGGTCTGGTTGATAATTCAATCGTTAAAATAGCCGATGAAAGTGGTAATATGGTTTGGGAGGCTAAATCCACCGGCGGGCAGATAGAATGGCCGGTAACCACTTTCGCGAATAACAGGGTGACTTCCGGAGTTTACATCGTTTATGCCAGCAACACAACCGGTGAACTGAAAGCAGTGACCAAAGTACTTGTTGTAAATTAATGCGTGTTTCAGACAAAGCCATTGTTTTGCAGGCGATCAAACATGGCGATAAAAAATTCATCTTAAAACTCTACACCCGTCAACATGGCACAATCAGTGTTGCCACACATGTGGGCAAAACCAGTTCTTCTAAAATCAAATCCAGTGGCATTTTGCCTCTGAGCCTTGTAGACGTGGAATTGATAATGAAAGAAAACAAGGAGATTCAGCAGCTCACAGAGGTTTCCTGTTATTATGTTTCTACCGGGGTATCCGACTCTCTTGCCAAACTGGGAATAGCGCAGTTCTTGAATGAGATCCTTATTAAAACCTTAAAAGAACAGGGAGCCAACGCCCATTTGTTTGAATTTGTGGAAACCTGCATTAAATTTTTGAACGACACAGAAAAGGATTTTATCAATCTGCACCTCTATTTTTTAACTGAATTCACAAAATACCTGGGTTTTGAGCCGCAGAACAATTTTGGCCCTGCACAGCCTTATTTTGACTGTAGAGAGGGACGTTTTACTCCGGTTAGCCTCACGATGCCACTCGGTTTAAACGAGGCAGATTCTTTACTTTTTTCTGAATTTTTGAAGATTAACAGTCTTCGCACGTCTATTTCCAATACACAAAGGCAAATACTGCTGGAAATACTCTTAGCCTATTATAAACTGCACATCCCGGCCTTTGGGGAAGTGAGGAGTCTGGAAGTATTGAGGGAGGTAATGGCGGGTTAGAATGAGCCTGGGCAAATAAAAAAGCCGTTCGGATATCTCCAAACGGCTGTATAAGTCTTCTGATTAAGTACTATTTGTGTGTTTTTTCGCTGCTTACAGTCAGTTTTTTACGGCCTTTTGCACGGCGGGATGCCAATACACGGCGACCATTTGCAGTAGCCATACGCTCTTTAAAACCATGTTTGTTTTTTCTCTTGCGTTGCGATGGTTGGAAGGTCCTTTTCATGATATTCTATAGTTTAATGTGTTAAATCCCAAAAATGGAGTGCAAATATAGGGCTAATTTTTGTTCCGGCAAATTTTATTTAAAAAAACCAAAAATCCTGATTTTAAGCACCAAATTACAATTTAATGACAAGATAAGGAATTAATCCTCTAATTTTGTCGGTTCTATGGCAAAACGCGAAAATACCAGTGGTACAGGCCCTGTTAAAAAAGAAGACCTACCTAAAGCAAAGCTAAACATTCAGAATCTTAAAAAGTCTTTAAGGTTGTTTACCTACCTTGGCAAGCACAAGTGGAAGTTTGTTTTTGGAATGTTTTTTCTGATCGGTACTGCGGCCGTGGGGCTACTTTTCCCTCTTAAAGCCGGCTCATTATTTAGCTTTTTAGGAAAAACGGACGCTCCGGTGGAGGTTGTGAGCGGAGAATTGCAGAATTTGGGCCTCATGCTGCTTCTTATCCTGGTCATTCAATCGGTTTTTTCCTTTGGAAGGACGTATTTTTTCTCTCAGGTAACTGAGAACATATTAAAGGGCGTTCGCGACGATGTTTTTAAAAAAATAGTTCAAATGCCCATGGGATTCTTTTCTAAAAATCAATCCTCTGAGTTAAGTAGTCGTATGGCAACCGATGTAAATGTCATTTCGGAAGCCTTTACGTTTAATATCGCCGAATTAATAAGGCAGAGTATTGTGGGATTAGGCGGTCTGATCCTGATGATTAAATTAACTCCTTTCAAAATAGCCATGTGGTTTTTGGCTATTATTCCTGCTTTAACCCTGATCACTATTATTTTTGCAAGAAAAATCAGATTCTACAGCAAAAAATTTCAGGACAAGATCGCGGAACTGAGTGTTATTGTGGGAGAGGCAATAACCGGTATTGTAAATGTAAAAGTGTTTACGAACGAAGCTTACGAAGTTAAGCGCTACAGTGCCAAAACCAGTGAAATACGGGATTTCGGTTTTAAATACGGCTTGTTCCGGGGCACATTTTTCGCATTTGTGATTGCCTTTATTTTTGGAGCCGTGTTTTTTATTCTATATCTCATGGTTAAGCTATACCTCGAAAAAGAACTAACCGGGGAGCAATTTGGACAGTTTTTAATGCTTTCACTTTTTGTAGCAGCATCTCTTGGCGGGCTTCCCGAGCAAATAGCCTCCATTCAAAGAGCATTGGGTGCAACCGATAGGGTTTTCGAACTCATTGACGGTCAAATCGAAAATATAGATCTTTTAAAAGAAAACGTTGCGATGAAACACACGCAAGGGGTTATTGAATTTAAGAACCTTTCTTTTAATTATCCTTCACGACCAGACTATGATGTTCTCAAAGACGTGAGTTTTAAAGTAGAGGCGGGACAAACGGTTGCTCTGGTTGGCTCCAGTGGCTCAGGTAAAACAACTATTGCTTCGCTGATCCTTCGTTTTTATGATCCAACCAGCGGGTCGGTGCTTATTGATGGAATCGATAACAAATCTATTTCGTTGACAGAATTGCGTAAACAAATTGCTTTGGTGCCACAGGACGTTATTTTATTCGCGGGAACCATTCGGGATAATATTGCTTATGGCCGACCTGATGCTACCGAAGAAGAAATTCACGAGGCTGCACGTAAGGCGAATGCTTACGATTTTATCAACTCATTTCCTGACAAGTTTAACACATTGGTGGGGGAACGGGGCATTCAGTTGTCAGGTGGACAGCGCCAGCGTATTGCCATAGCAAGAGCCGTTCTTAAAGATCCGAGTATTTTAATTCTGGATGAGGCCACAAGCAGTCTCGATAGTGAAAGTGAACGTTTGGTTCAGGAGGCTCTTGATAAACTAATGGTTGGACGCACCAGCGTAGTGATCGCACATCGCCTGTCGACCATCAGAAATGCCGATAAAATCATTGTGCTTCAAAACGGCAAAGTTCAGGAAAGTGGCACGCATCAGGAACTCATCCTTAACTCAGAAGGCCTGTATCATAAGCTCAGTAAAATGCAATTTGATTAACACTGGTCACAAAAGGACATAAAAAAACAGGCAGCCTGTCGAACTGCCTGTTAAGTGGTGGCTTAAAATTTCTCAGCGAACACACTCGGGGTTAACAATCCGCCCCCTTTACTAAGAAATCAATAAGGAAAGGAACAAGCTACCACGTAAATCTTCAATCTTTTCACTTACAATCACTAATACACCCTAATTTTTAAAAGGGTTGGGCCTTCGTCTAAATTTAATACGAGTCACCTGAATTTAGGGGCTTATTGGCTAATAGCCAATAACTTATAAAATGACCGGGACGGGGAGATTATTTAATCGACTTAGCCTAATTCTTCTTATTTTTATCATTCTAAAATTTAGTAGACTATGACTTCTCCAAAACCTAAAAAAAGTTTATTCAAACGTATTCTCAAATGGACAGGAATATCTCTTCTTGTGATTATTGTTTTGTTGATTGCAGCACCTTTTATTTTTAAAAATAAAATAGTTGCCATTGTTAAAGAACAGGCAAATGCAAACCTGAATGCGAAAGTAGATTTTGGAGATTTTGACCTGAGTTTAATTTCTTCTTTTCCTGATTTCAGATTCAAGATTCAAAACGTGAGTGTTGTAGGCGTAGACGAATTTAAAGACGACACCCTGGCATATATCGGTGAGTTAAGAACAGATATTAATTTGAAGAGCGTTATCAGCGGTGATCAATACAAGATAAATTCTATTGTGATTGACAAAGCACGAATTCTGGGTAAAATACTTAAAAGTGGTAAAGCCAATTGGGACATAGCCAAACCAAGTACCGACTCAACAGGCGCGGCTCCGGCAGACACGTCTGCGCCAACTAAGTTTGCCATGAAGTTAAAGGAGTTCAAAATAACTGAAGCGCATATTGTATACGATGATCAGCAGGGAGATATGTACGCTAAACTGGAGAACTTCAATTACAGTTTGAATGGAGATTTTACACAGGACAATTTTGTGCTGAACAATTTGCTTGACATTGCGAAAACAACATTTAAAATGGGAGGCGTTTCTTATTTGAACGATGTGCACACGAAACTTAAAGCAGATCTGGATATGGATATGCCTAAGATGAAATTTACATTTAAGGAAAACGAATTTAGTTTGAACGATCTGGCCTTGGGTTTTGACGGATACGTTGCTATGCCTGATACCAATATTGATATGGATCTGAAGTTCCTGGCCAAACAAACGGAATTTAAAGCCATTCTTTCTTTGATTCCTAGTGTGTATAGCAAGGATTTTGCTTCTGTAAAAACATCAGGTAAACTGGCATTGGACGGACATGCAAAAGGAAGATACAACGCTTCACAGATGCCGGCATTCGGTGTAAATCTGGCGATCATCGACGCGATGTTTAAATATCCGAGTTTGCCTAAGTCGGTTAACAACATCAATGTGGATGTGAAAGTGTTGAATCCTACAGGTGTTTTAGATGCCACGACTGTAGACGTAAATAAGTTTCACATTGAGATGGCGGGTAACCCTATCGACATTGTGGCACATGTTAAAACGCCAATTTCAGATCCCGGGATCAAGGCTAATATCAAGGGTTTAATTAACCTGGCATCCGTAAAAGATTTTGTGCCGCTCGAAAAAGGGGATAACCTGAGTGGAACTATTAAAGCAGACATCAGCGCAGATGGACACATGAGCGCTATTGATAAAAAAGAATTCGACAAGTTTAAAGCAAGCGGATCTTTTGAAATTGACAAAATGAACTACCAGACCAGCACCCTTCCTTATGAAGTGAAGCTGAATGTGATGAAGCTGAATTTCACTACGCAGTATGTAGAACTTGCCAACTTTGATGCCTTAATGGGTAAGAGTGATATCAGGGCACAGGGCCGGATCGATAATTTACTTCAGTACGTTTTTAAAGATGAATTAATAAAAGGATCTTTTGGTATTCAAAGTAACTTAATGGATCTGAATGAACTGATGTCATCTACCGACACAGCTGCCGCCGCCACAGCAACCACTGCCGCCGATACGGCCGCTATGTCCGTATTTCCGGTGCCTGCTAACTATGATTTTAATCTTGATGCCAAAATTAACAAAGTGCTTTATACCAATATGGTTTTGGAAAACATGGCGGGAAACATTGTAATACGTGATCAGAAAGTCGACATGACCAATCTGAAAATGAATGTAATTGGTGGAGCGTTGACCATTAATGGTTATTACGAAACCACTAACATTAAAAAACCAACTGTGGCCATGAACTTAAAAATGGAAAATTTTGACATTCAAACCACGTTCAAAACCTTTAACTCCGTTAAGAAAATTGCACCTATCGGCGAGTACGCCAAAGGTATGTTTACTGCAACTCTCGAAAACTTTAAAACATCCCTGAATGAAAAAATGGAACCGGATCTGGCAGCAGTGGATGCCAATGGGGTTTTCAAAACAAACAAAGTAAATGTTGGAGGCTTTCCTCCCTTTGTAAAATTAGGAGAGGCATTGAAAATAGAACAACTTAAAAACATGGAAGTGGAGAATGTAAATGCAAAATACTTCATTAAAAATGGCCGTTTAAATCTCGAACCTTTTGACGTGAAAGTAGCGGGAATAAAAACCAATATTAGTGGTAGTACAGGTTTAGATCAAACCATTGATTACAAATACAAAATGGAAATTCCGCGAAGTATGTTTGGTGGTGCCGCCAATTCGGCTTTAACCGGACTAATGAATCAGGCCAATTCGGCTGCAGGCACAAACCTCGCTTTGGGAGAAAAAATAAATGTAAATGTATTAATGGGTGGTACGGTAACTAAACCAACCATTAAAACAGGATTAAAGGACGAAGGTAAAGGAGGAGCCGTATCTACAGTTACTACCCAGGCATTTAATGCCGGTGTTGACAAAGCCAACGAAGAAGCACAGAAAATACTGGAAGATGCGAAAGCACAGGTAGAACGTCTTAAAGCAGAAGCACAGGTGCTTTCTGATAAAGCAAAACAAGAGGGTTATGCCAATGCTGATAAATTAGTGGAACAGGCGGCGAATCCTCTTGCGAAAATTGCGGCTAAAAAAGCAGCAGAGCTTGCGAAAAAAGAGGTGGATAAAAAGGCACAGGCCATTCTGGATGAGGCCGACGTGAAAGGCAAGAAAATACTCGACGATGCAAAAGTAAAGGCAGATGCAAAAGCTGCCGAAAGCAAAAAATAAAAAAACGCCCTTCTTAAATCAGGAAGGGCGTTTTTTTATAATGAGAGGTGATTTGATTTTACTTCTTTTCCGAAAAACAAACTGGCGGCTTTGTCAAAAGTCTCAGGAAGGTCGGTTGTATAAAAACTAAGGGTTTTATTTTTACTACAGTGTACTTCTATTTCAGGATGGCGTAACAGGTAGTCTTTTAAACCGGCGGCTACAATTTTACCTTGTGATAAAAGTTCAACTCCCGCGGGTAAATAGTTTTTGATCTTATCCGCAATTAAGGGGTAATGCGTGCAGCCAAGAATAATGGCATCAATAGCTGCCTGCTGTTGCATGAGGTGGGTGACGTGTTTTTTGATGAAAAAGTCTGCTCCCTCATTGTCAAATTCATTGTTCTCAATCAAAGGAACCCACATAGGACAGGCCTCCTGATATACTTTTAACTGAGGAAAGAATTTCTCTATTTCTACGAGGTATGAACCTGAACTAACGGTTCCCTGAGTGCCGAGGACACCTACGTGACCTGTTTTACTATGCTTGCCGATAATTTCGGTAGTCGGGCGGATGACGCCTAAAACGCGTTTATCAGGTGCAATTCTTGGTAAATCTTTTTGTTGGATAGTACGCAGAGCTTTTGCAGAAGCGGTGTTGCATGCCAAAACTACCAGATGACAACCTTTGTCAAACAAGTGTTTAACGCATTCCAGAGTGTATTCATACACGGTTTCAAAACTTCTGGAGCCATAGGGTGCGCGGGCATTATCGCCCAGGTATAAAAAATCGTATGATGGTAATTCATTTATGATTTCTTTTAACACCGTGAGTCCGCCAAAACCGCTGTCAAAAACGCCAATGGGCTGATATGTTTTTTTGTCTTCCACAGATTATACAAAGTGTCTTTTAAAACCACAAATCTAAGCAAACAATAAATTCATTCCGCTGGTTCAGGAGTTTATTTCCTTGACGGAAGAGTAATTTGTCAGATTGTAGTCCGCGCCATTCTATGCTCAAACCTGCTGTTTTTTGGGGTTTAAATTGTAACCCAAAGGTTGCTCCTCTTATGTATTGGCCGGTGGCGAGTTGACCTGTTAGTATTTGGTCCGGGTCTGAGAAATCTTCCAATCGGCCGTAAAGATCCAATTTTTCAAGCACCTGGTATTTTGCTACTAAAACGGCTCCGTGCATCTGTGCTAATTTGCTTGTATCGCTTTTAAGAGAGCGTTCTTGTATGCCGTAATTAAGATCTAAACCCATGGTTAGTTTTCTGAAAATAAAAGTCGCATAGAAGTTTTGATAATACCTTTGGTGTTTTGTTTTAACGGCGTCAGGTGTTTCATCGCAGGTAAGAAAATTATAGGTAAATGAGATATTGTCATTCAAATTATAATTGGCCGAAAAATCAAGGGCCTTGTTTTTATTGTTATCGAGATACTCATTGTAACCGTTAAAAACACAAGCCTGAAGGTTCAGTTTGGAAGTAGCTAAAAAAGTCAGTTTTGCCCCGCTCAGAAAATAGGGGTCATAAAAATTGGGTATAGACATGGAAGAGGTAATGTTTTCACGTGGTTGAAAGCTTTCCAAACAGATGTGTGTTTTAAAGAAACCTGCATCAAACCACAGTGTCTTATGAATTCGGAACCCTGCGTTATCCTCCTTAATAAGATTAAACGTTGCAGGCCAGGAACTTTCAGGCACATCTCCATAATGAAGAGTTATTTTGCTTCTGAGGGTTTGACTTTTATATTCCATACTGATAAGCGCCATATTTAGCGAGAATTGGTCTTTTCGGGGTGCTAACGTTGGAAATTGAACAAAGCTGTTCACTTCGGTATCATCGTCGTAATAGGCATAATATGTGGAAACGTAACCGCCAATATGAAATTCCGGGTGAAGAAGACTGTCTATTTTGTATGCAATACGGGTACCCTGTAACTCTAGGTTATCATCGGATTTGAATACAACTTTTGGATATCGGTTGGCGAGGCTGTCTTTTTGTCCCTTGCTATAAGTTGCAAGAACAAGAGAAAGCATAACGAACCATAAAACTTTAGGCATTTTTTAAATTCTAAGACAAAATAAACACAATAAAAGGGTTAATTTTACGTTATACCTATTGATTTGTTAAAAAAGGCCTTTTTATATCTTTTCTGTTTCTTGTTAGTTTCGGGGCAAGCCCAGACACGAAAACGTAACTTCCACCAGCGTGAACTTGGTTTTTTCGGAGGCGGCTCCTATTATATTGGAGATATTAATCCTCGGGGGCATTTTCTGGCCTCTCACCCTGCGGGTGGTGTGTTCTTTCGGTTTACTCCAAATTACCGCTACGCCTTTCGTTTTAGCTTTAATTATGGTCAAATCAGCGGCAATGATGCCGATAGTAAAGAAGCCGATCAAAGAGAACGGAACCTCAATTTTAAATCAAACATTTATGAAGTGGGCGGAATTGCGGAGTTTAATTTCGTAGAATACCGGATCGGTCACGACAGGTATCGCTTCACTATGTTTGTGTTTGCCGGCCTTGGTGCTTATTACTTTAACCCCAAAGCCAATGTTGGGGGTACTTACGAGCCTCTGAGGGAACATCATACCGAAGATCAGAGTAAATCCTATCCCAAATTTCAGGTAAGTATTCCTTTTGGGGTTGGACTTAAATGGAATATGGGCGATAAATGGGGACTTGGAGTTGAGTGGGGACCAAGAAGAACGTTTACAGATTACCTGGACGATATTAAGGGAAGTTATCCTAATTCTGTAGGAGAAACAGTGCCAGGCGCCAGCCTTACTGACCGCACATTAAATGGATCTGCGAGCCCGGGCAGTATGCGGGGTAATCCCAGTACCAAAGACTGGTATTTCTTTTATGGAGTGACCATCAACATCAAACTTCCTGATCCCAGAAAAGCGTGTCATGGAGCCGGAAAACGCTCACGCCATTAATTCAATGATTTTAAGTTTTATTCTTTAATGATCCGGAAAGTTTCAGAGCTTTCTTGTTTGGATTTTAGTTTTACAAAATAAGTCCCTGCTGCCAGATGAGCCAAATCTACCTCCTGATTTTTTTCGGTTGCCCCAAATAGTAAGAGTTGATGAAAAACAACCTTGCCTGAAGCATCCATTACCTCCAGGTTAACCTCTGAATTTTCTTTGGCGCCGGAGCTGATAAAAAGATTGCCCTTTGTAGGATTTGGAAATACAGAATAAAGAGCCTGATTCAAGGTGAGGGCTTTTATGCCGGTGCAGGCAGATACCCTGACAGCAAAACTGCTTGTATCTGAACACCCATTTACATCAGTTCCCACGCAGGTAAACGTGGAAGAGTTTGCCGGAATAAAAATGGCGGTACTTCCACTCAATCCGCCTGGACTCCACGTGTAAACAGAGGCGCCAAAAGCATTTAGAATAACCTGCTGATCTGCGCAGATAACGCTGTCGCTACCTATAATAGAAATTAAAGGTAAAGGGTTTACCACGAGGGTAGCCGTAGCGCTGGGTTTGCAATTGTTTGCCGTGGTGGCGGTTAAACTGTATACCGTTGTAACACTGGGTGTTACCAAAATCGAAGAGCTATTGGCGTTTGTACTCCAGGTATAAGAAACAGCCGATCCGAAGCTAAGCAAGGTGGCGGAGCTGCCAAGACAAATTGAATTAGGGCCCATTATTCCGATGGTAGATCCTGGCGCTGTAGTAACGGTTACGGTTTTTTTACTTGAACAGCCATTAGTTGTACCGCTAACTGTGTAGATGGTAGTTGAAAGAGGAGCGTAAGTGGCGCTGGCTGCGGTTCCACCTCCATTGCTCCAACTGTATGTGTTGGCACCGCTTGCAGTAAAAGAAGCTACCCCTCCACCGCAGAGCGTCTGTGAGCTGTTTGCAATAATAAGTGATGGTGAAGCAACGATTGAGATAATCTGGGTTGCGGTAGTTCCGGGACCGTTATTATTTGATGCCAACAGACTTACAGTATAAGTTCCTCCGGCAGAGAATGTAATGCTTGGATTTTGCAGGGTGGGCGAACTAATAGCGGCAGTGGCGGGTGTAACACTCCAGCTCCAGGCGCTTGCAGCTCCCTGAGATTGATCGGTAAATGTTACCGAAGCTCCTGCACATTTGGTGCCCGATGGAAATGCAAAACTGCTGACCGGAGGATAGGCTGCAGAAACAACATTGGTCACCCAAACCCCACGGCCAAAGGTGGCTGCGTAGAGCAAGGTTGGACTGGCCGGTGAAATCTCCAGATCGGAGATGGGTGCATTTGGCAGTCCGGTGTTATAGAGCGTCCAGTTGGTGGAAAGATTGTCTTTGTAATAAATCCCAACATCCATACCCACGTAGATGCGGTCGTTACTGCCGGGTTCATAAACGCAGCAATTGGCAGGGATGTTCGGTAAATTAGAAGAAACATTGGTCCAGGTGGCACCGCCATTAGCCGTCATAAACACTTTGTTTCCGGAGGAATAACCACTTAAAACCACCCAGGCATTGTTGGCATCATTGGGATCAATACTGATAAACTCGGGGCTGGCGGAGGCAACAGGCACAATACCGGTTACGTTAGACCAGGTTGTTCCCCCATCTGTTGTTTTATAGATTCCTGAGCTTTTAAGCACGTAAATAACCTGGTTGCTGTTGGTAGCAATAGCAAACTCCCTCACTGTGCCGCTTCCGGGAATAGCCGTTAAAGAGGTCCAGGAAACTCCCAGATTGGTTGATTTAAACAGATCGGTATAACCCGCATACAAGGTGGTAGAAACCTGTGGGTCCTGTTTCCATACAGTCACCCAGGGTGGCGTACCTGTCATTCCTGAGGTGGCCGAACTCCAGGATGTTCCACCGTTTGTGGATCGTTGCATGGCGCCATTCTGATATTCACCAAACACGTTATTATCGTTGGTTCGGTCATAAAAACAATCCATACCGTCTCCACCAAGTTTTGCACTGTAAGTGCTACCGTTCCAGATACTGGTGCCATTGTCCTGATGACCGGTGATCCACTTATTGGCAGTTACAGAAGAAAGTCCGATTTTATAAATTTGCGAAATATTCATGCTTCCGGATATTTCCGTCCAGGTAGTACCGGTACGTTTGTAAACTGTACCATCATTGGTGTTAAATAAGGTACCACTGGCATCGTATTCCAGATCGTGTTGATCGGCATGTGTGAATGGCGCACCACCAGAACCGGTCCAATGTCCGAAAAGAGACCAGTTAACGCCTCCATCAAGACTTTTCCAAACGTTTACACCACCTGTTACAATTTCATCTTTATTAAGTGGTGAAGCAGCGATACAGAGATCGTACCAACCTTGTCCACCTGTTGTATTGCCTGTTGTAGAACCATCAAGAATGTTCGGAGTTGTTGACATCACTGAAAAAGTTGTGCCGCTGTTTGTTGAGCGGTACAATCCCAGAAATCCACTTGAACTGTTTGTTGCTAGAACATATACGTAATTAACATCGTTTGGTGTTACCGCAATGGCCATGCGTCCGGCAGCGGTGGTAATACCCGAGGTAACCTGTGTGAAACTTGTTCCCCCATTGGTGGAGATGCGCAGACTTGTGCCACCGGCGTAAATGGTGTTGGGATCTCCCGGTTTAAATTCGAGATCAAAACAATTTGCTGTCGACACCTGTGTCCAGCTGGTACCGCCGTTGGCAGTTCTGTATACGCCGGAGTTTGTTGCTGCCAAAACGATTTGGGTATTACTCGGATTAATGATAAGCCTGCGGATCAGAAAATAGTTATTAACGGTATTGGTTAATCCTGTAGCCGACCAGGTCACTCCGCCGTCTACCGTTTTAAGAACCCCAATACTGCGGGTGTCACCGGCATCACCGTCTCCGGTGGCTAAATACATTACCAGGGTGTTCGTTGGATCAATTGCCAAATCAGAACAACCCAGTACGGCGAGGTTATCTGTATTTGTGGTCCAGCTGGTTCCTCCGTTAGTCGATTTCCATAAGCCGCCGGCGGGAGCGCCCACCCATAAATTATTTGAGTTGTTAGGATCTATTGTTATAAATCCCAAACGACCGGCTTTTAAAAGTTGGGAGCCGGCACTTCCACTCAAAGGCCCAAAAGGTCCCATGGCGGTCCAGGTGGTAGAAGCAATGAGATTGCCGCTGCCAACAACTTTACCAGGGCCATTTGTTTGTGAAGTTTGCTGCTGTAGAAATGCCTTATAATTGACTGCGGTCAAATTCAAAAGAGATAGGTTTCCGGAAGGATAGACCCGGCGCTCCACAAAGTTTTCCCAACGTTTAAATGCCTTGTAGCCTTTACCCTTTTCGTCTTTATTGTGTGTTGACCAATATTGTTCAAAGTCGGCCTTTATTTGATAAAAATTTGCATTCGGATCCTGCATTTTTTCAACCCAGTTCTGAGCAAAGGAATAGTTGCTAACCGATGTGCACAAAATAAGTGCGGCTGCATAAGATTTAATTTTCGTTTGAAACATCATGTGTAAACCTGTAAGTAAGAGGTTATCATAGTGTGATACCTCGTAGCTAAAATACAGCATTTATCGGGAATAAGGGAGGGAATTTGGAGGATAAGTGTTAAAAATCAGGTAAATAATTAATCCAGTGGGCGCTTTAGCTTAACTCAGTTTTTTACCCAATTGATAAAAACCCAGGGCCGAGAGCAGTAAAACACTTCCCAAGACCCAAAAGAGCACTTTGAAATTGGTTAAATCCACCAAAAAAGAACAAAAGAAGGGACCCGTGGTTTGTCCGATTCCCCAGGCAATAGTATACAAAGCAGCGTATTGACCCCTGTTTTTTTCATTAGAACGTGCGATCCAAAATGAGTTCATAAAGGGCATCGCGCTTATTTCGCCAAAGGTGATCAGAAGCATCATAAAAAGGGTTATCCACTTGGCGTTGCCCGGTAATAAAAGACTGAAGAAAGAAAGGGCGGTGATGAGGATTCCAAGGACAATGTAAAAATTGTTTTTGTTTTTTTGTTCCAGTGTGTACACCAAAACCATTTCAAAAACAACAATGAGAATGCCGTTTAGTGCCATAATAAACCCGATGTAATCTTCACTTAACAGCAGATTATCTCTAAAGTATTTTGGAATAGTAGTAAACATTTGAAAAAAACAAAATCCAAAAAGAACTACCAGAAAAATAAACCATAAATACGGGGCATCTCTGTAGGCCGATTGATTTTCAGGAACAGCCTCCTGCGGTTGTTTCACTTTTTCAAGGACAGGTTTTTTTGGTTTTAAAAAAGTCAATAAGAGTATTGCAGCAACAATATTTGTTAAACCATCTACCCAAAACAAAAGTTCGTAATCGTAGGAAGCAATAAGGCCACCCAGGGAAGCTCCAACAGACCAGCCTAAATTAACGGCCAGTCGGTTAAGTGAATAGGAGCGGGTGCGGTTTTGTTCGTTACTGTAATATGCTACGGCTGAAGAGTTCGCTGGACGGAAAGCTTCGTTAACAAGGCTGAGTAAAAATGTGAATAGACAAATAAGTGGGTAGGATTTTATTTGTCCGAGTATAATAAACAACACGCCGCCAAAAAAAAGAGTAAACAGCTGTGTTTTGAAGAAACCGATCTTGTCGGAAAATTTCCCTCCAAAGTAAGCACCAATAATAGCCCCGAGACCAAAAAGGCCCATCACTGTGCCGGCTTCACTAAGTGATCGGTTCATCGTTTTGCCAGTGAGGTACAGTGTCATAAATGGCACTACCATTGTTCCGCTTCTGTTTACGAGCATGATAAAAGACAGTAACCAGCTCTCGGACGAAAGCCCACTGAAAGATGTTTTATAAAGCGAAACCGTCCTTGCCAGCATAAAAGTAAAAGAGTTTCAGAACTATAAAAGGCGTGTCAGTTTTAAAAGTTCCTGTTGAAGACTTTGCGTTTTATCAGCATTGTACCAGTTTTGTGTTATGAGTCCTTTTTCTGCAACAGGCACATTTTCCTTTTTAAGTTCCATAACAATCTTTTGAAGGGCTGCAGGTCGTGGACCCCAGACAAACACTTCAGTAAAGGTATTACCAGTTGCCGGATCTTTTTTCAGACAGATTAATTTAGGAATAGCCCGCGCACCGTTGGTAAGGTATTGATCTATCAATCCGGGATGTTCATCCCGTAGTATTAACTTGAGATTAATACTGGGACACGCCTTGCCAATGAGATTAAGTACAGGAAGGTTTTGAGAGGTATCGCCGCACCAACCTTCGGTTATTATTAACCAGGTGTAAGGAGATTTTATGTTTGCGAGAGCATCGGATAATTCAGTGTTTAAGGTGATCGTTTTCTCCAGCCGGTGCATACGCTGTAAATTAATTTTTGCATAATTCAGGTACTCTTCACTTTGATTAGGCCCTGTTGTTTTTCCCTGTTGTAAAAGATCTTCAAGCAATTTTTTATATTGCTCGTAAGTCATCGCGCCATCAATAAGTTCTTGCGTTATCATATCTTAATTCAATTGTTTTCTGTTAAAACCTTAAAATTAGTCAATTATCCCATGCGGTTCTAAAGC
>CAZMHW010000025.1:0-17411 GCA_964566105.1 uncultured Akkermansia sp. | reverse complement strand
TAATCCCAACATAACCAACGAAGCATGTTTAGGAAAAAAAATGCCGGCAAATAGTTTTTACAATTGGCTAAAACGAAATAACAAAGTAGGGGGGCAATTTAAAGTGCCCCGCCTGAGTAATGATAGAAAGATTCTGGATGAAATTTTAGAAATGAATAGTCAAATCTGATAACATGTTTTTAAGAAAATATCATAGTGTTCTATTTGCCTTTGTTTTGTTTTGTTCTTTCATCAAAAAGGATGAGACTCAACCTCTGGTAATCAAAACACGTTTCGATTTTTTTACAGTAGACAATATAGGCAACATTTACACCGTGAAGGAGGACGAACTGATCAAGTATTTGCCGAGCGGAAAATTTTTTGCGCGCTACAGCAATCTCAGGCTGGGAAATATTACAACGGTGGACGTAACAAATCCCTTGAAGCTCGTAGTATATTACAGAGATTTTCAACAGATTTTATTTTTAGACAATCAGCTGTCGGTGAACAGCGAAGTGGTTTCGCTCGAAAAATTGGGATATGAACAAACGGATCTGGTGTGTGCCAGTGCTAATAACAGTTTCTGGATCTACAACAAACAGAATAACGAGTTGAACCGGTTTAACGAAAACTCCAAAAAAATTACTTCTACCGGAAACCTGAAGCAGGTCCTTCAGGCAGACATAAACCCAAATTTTATGATGGAGCACAATGGTTACCTGTATCTCAACTCTCCCGAAGCGGGTATTTACGTGTTCGATATTTTTGGTGCTTTTAGCCGGGTTATTTCCATCAAACAATTAAAACAATTCCAGGTAAATGAGAATATTCTGTATTATCAGAGGGACAGTACATTTTGCAGTTACAATTATGTATTATTTGAAGAAGCCTGCAAATCCCTTCCCAACTGGCAGAAAGTGCAGGGCTTAAGATACAGCAACACCAAATTGTATCTGGGATACAAAGATTCATTGGTATCGCAGAATTTCTAGACAAATCTGGAAATACCACCTTTGATAGTTCTCCGAATTTGTTTATTTTTATGTAAAATCCCAATCATGAAAAATTTTCTTTCAATTTTCTTTGCGACCTTTCTTGTTTTTTCCTCACACGCTACCCATAACAGGGCCGGTGAAATTACCTATAAGCGTATAGCACCTTTTGTAACAGGAGTGGGATCAAATACAGTTGCAGTTTATACGTATTCAATAACGTTGATAAGATATACTGATGACGGCTTAACTATTGCGGACAGATGTGTAGACTCTATTTATTTTGGCGATGGAACAAAAGGGATTGCTCCCAGAATAAACGGATTACTGAGTTGTCCTTGCAACAGTTTAAATGGTGTCGCAATTGCATGTGGATCTTTAATCGTGAACCAGAGCAGTTATAAGGTAAAGTATAATATTTATTCCATAACACATACCTATGCAGGACCTGGTATCTACCTTGTCAGTTCTTATGACCCCAACAGGAACGCTAATGTTATCAATATTCCCAATTCGGTTAATACTCCTTTTTATGTGGAGTCCTTGATTGTAATAAACCAGCTCGCTGGCATTAACAGCTCTCCTAGTCTTTTAAATCCTCCGGTTGATCAGGCCACACTTGGAGCCTGTTTTTACCATAATCCCGGGGCGGTTGACGCTGAAGGCGACAGTCTTTCATATGAAATGGTGCCGTGTAATAGTGCAGCCGGTCAAACAGTTTCCGGTTATTTTTATCCCCAAACCGGAATCTCAGGTAGCTTCAGCATTAATCCAACAACCGGGCTTTTAAGCTGGTGTACACCTCAGATGATAGGTGAATACAATGTTGCAATTTTAATCAGGGAGTGGAGAAAAAACACTTCAGGGACTTATCAACCGATAGGCTATGTGATACGGGATATGCAGATACTTGTAAAAGCGGGTATTGTTGGGTTGGTCGAAAATAATTTTCAAAACAGTATTCGTATTTACCCGAATCCGGTTGAAGGTTGGATTACAGTTAATCCCGGAGTTGGTAATCCGGGGAAGATCAAAAGTTCTTTATTTACAAGTACTGGTAATTTAGTTCTGCAACGTGAGGATGAAATGCCAGGTAGGGAACTGAAATTTGACCTGGGAAATTTTCCGGCCGGAATCTATTTGCTTCAAATTCAAACCCGGGATGGGGTGGTAACAAGGAAAATAGTGAAGCAATAAACTTATCACTATTTAACAATTTTCCAATAGCTTACTTTCCGGGGAATCTTAAATTTGTGTATAGCATTTTATCTTGGACTCTTCAGGCAATATTCTCATTCAAAAACTCGACGAATTCATTCGTCGTTATTATAAAAATCAACTGATCAAGGGGGCTATTTATTCGAGTGGAATTCTTCTGGTTGCTTTTTTATCTGTGGTGTTTCTAGAGTATTTTGGCGAATTCAACACTGTTATCCGTGCCCTTTTGTTTTTTAGTTTTCTACTGGCCACTGTCACTGTTCTCGTAAAATACATCCTTATTCCTGTCTTAAAATTAAACAAGATCGGTCAGGTAATCTCATACGACCAGGCCGCGGCTATCATAGGAAACCACTTTAGTAATGTGCAGGACAAGCTTTTAAATGTCCTGCAACTTCAGAACAATCAATTGCTCAATGGGTCGGATGAGTTATTGGTGGCCGGTATCAACCAGAAAATTAATGAGCTCAGACCTGTGCCTTTTACCACGGCGGTCGATCTGAATGAGAACAGAAAGTACCTGAAATACCTGGTACCCTTACTGCTCATCACTACCACCATCGTTATTGTCTGGCCACAGATCATTTCAAAAAGTACTACCCGTCTGGTGCATTACCAAACGTATTACGAAAAGGAAATGCCTTTTCATTTTAATATTCAGAATAAAAGTCTGCAGGCTTTGCAAACACAGGATTTTAAACTGGAAGTAAAGATCAGCGGGGATCAGGTTCCCAACGAGGTCTTTATAGAAATGAACGGCATTGAATACAAACTGGAAAAAGAAAGTCCGATTTTGTTCTATTATACATTTCCAAATGTTCAGAACTCCAGTACATTTCAACTTAGTGCGGCTGGATTTTTATCAAAAGAATACAAACTCACGGTATTACCGAAGCCTTCTTTGTTGCAGTTTAATTTACAACTCATTTATCCTCCCTACCTGAATAAGCCGAATGAAACGGTTACAAACACCGGTGATCTTCAGATTCCACAGGGTACTAAAATTAATTGGGTATTCAATACAAAAAACACAGATCACCTGCAATTACACTTTTCTGACAGTAGTGCGGTCCCTGCACGAAGCGGTGAAAATCAATTTAGTTTTTCGCGACGTTTTTTTCAAAACAACAATTATACCATCAAGGCCTTTAATCAGTTTGTGCCTGAGGCCCCGGATTCAGTTAATTATAGTATCAATGTTATTGCAGATCAGTTTCCTGGCATTGAAGTGAGTGAAAAAGTAGATTCTCTGAATCCTAAAAATGTGTATTTCAGTGGCCAGATAAAAGACGACTATGGATTTAATCGTTTGAATTTTCACTTCAAAAAATTTGGTACAGATACGAATGGAAAGGCCATAGAGAGCAACGGAAGTTTTCCTATTCAGATTGCAAAGAACCAGGTCAATCAACCTTACTTTTATTTTTTGGATGCATCTCAGTTTAATTTGTTGCCTGGCGATAAAATTGAGTATTATTTTGAGGTGTACGATAACGATGCGGTTAACGGGCCAAAACCCTCTAAAACACAGCTCATGGTGTTTAAAGCTCCTTCCCGCGACGAAATAAATCAGTCTACTCAAAAAAACAACACTGAGATTAAAAAGGACCTGGAAGAAAGTGTAAAAAAGGCCAAACAATTACAAAAAGATGTAAATGACCTCGCAAAGAAAATAAACGATAAAAAACAATTAGGTTACGAGGAAAAGAAAAAACTCGAAGATTTACTGAAAAAGCAGCAAGAGCTTCAGAATAAAGTAGAAAATATTAAAAAGGAAAACGAACTCAATAATAAGCAGCAAAGCGAGTTTAGTCAAACCGATGAGTCTATTATGGAGAAACAAAAGCAGCTGGAAGAGTTGTTTGAGAATGTGATGACTCCGGAAATGAAAAAGTTGTTTGATGAATTGAATAAAATGCTGGATAAACTGGACAAGAATCAGGTGCAGGAGAAACTGGAAGAACTTAAGTTAACGAACGAAGACATTGAAAAGGAACTGGATAGAAACCTGGAGGCCTTTAAACAACTGGAAGTACAGCAAAAAATGCAGAATATCGTTGATAAACTGGACGAATTGAAAAAGAAAGAAGACGCCTTAAATAAAGAAACCGAAGGAAAAAAACCGGAGGACAAAAACGAAAAAAAGGCTGATGAAAATAAGTCTGCCGACAAAAAGGATGGATCAGAAAAGGACACTAAGAATCAGGATCAAAAAAATTCTGACGAAAAGGGTGACAAAAAACAAGAAGATAAAAACGATAAAAAGGCAGATCCAAAAGATCTGGAGAAAAAACAAGAGGAAATAAAAAAGGACTTTGAGGAGTTAAAAAAGGAACTAAAGGATCTCGAACAAAAGAACAAGGAGTTGGAAGAACCAAATAAAATTCCAAAGAATGAGGAGAAACAAAATGAAATAAGCAAAGAGCTTCAAAATAGCTCGGATAAATTAAGTAAGGGCGATAAAAAAGGAGCATCCAAATCGCAAAAAAGTGCCAGCGAGAAAATGGAGGAAATGAAGGAGGAGATGGAAAATGCCATGGCTGAAGAAGAAGAAAAACAGGATGAGGAAAATGCTCAGACCCTCAGACAGATCCTGGAGAACCTTGTAAATCTTTCGTTTGCGCAAGAAGAATTGATCAGGGAATTACCTAAGACCCGGATCGATAACCCTCAGTATATTAATATTCCAAAACAACAGAATAAATTAAAAGACGACACCAAGATCATTGAAGATAGCTTATTGGCTTTAAGCAAACGTGCGCCTCAGATCAGCGCGATTGTAAACAGGGAAATAAATGCCATTCATTTAAACATGGATAAAACTGTTAAAGCCCTTGCAGATAGAAATACCGGGGAAGGCACGATGCGCATGCAGTCTACCATGACATCGGTAAACAATCTGGCCCTTTTGTTAAATGAAGCTCTGGAGCAAATGCAACAACAAATGAAACAGCAGATGCAGAGTAAGGGGCAGAAAAGTGGCAAGTGTAAAAAGCCGGGTTCAGGTTCGGGAAAAAATCCATCTTCGTCCGGAAAACCAGCTTCCAGTATCCGCAAGTTGCAGGAACAGCTAAATCAGCAACTACAGCAAATGAAAGAAGCCCTTGAAAAAGGGCAAAAGCCTGGTGAGAAACCTGGGGGCGATAAAAAAGGTCAAAAACAAGGCTCCGGAATGGGTCAAAACGGGCAATCTGGCTTAAATATGCCGGGAAACAGCGAACAATTTGCAAAAATGGCGGCACAACAGGAAGCTTTACGCCGTCAAATGCAATCCTTAATGGACAAACTCAAAAATAAAGGGAAAAATCCGGGCGGGGACATTGCCAATATGATGGAGGAGACGGAGAAAGACCTTGTAAATAAGCAAATTACAAATCAAACCATGAAAAGGCAGCAGGAAATTCTGAGCCGTTTGCTGGAAAGTGAGAAAGCAGAGCGGGAAAGGGAACAGGACGAACAACGTAAAAGTAACGAGGCAAAAAATCAAAATTTAAGCAACCCTGGTGAATTTTTGGAGTATAAAAGAGTGAAAGAAAAGGAAATGGAATTGTTAAATACAGTTCCACCGAGTTTGACCCCTTACTACAAAGAAAAAGTAAATAATTATTTTAACAGCTTAAGTAAATGATTCCAACTAAATACCAGACACTAAAAATAAATTCGAATACCCAGAGTTTACGGTTGGTTGAACGTTTAGTGGAAGATGTTTGCCAGGTTTATGGAGTAAATGAGGATTGTTACGGCAATATGCTCATAGCGGTTACAGAAGCTGTAAACAATGCGATTCATCACGGTAATAAAGATAATCCGGACAAAGTGGTAAAAATTGGCTTTGAATCGGAAAACAATAAATTGATATTCTCCATTACTGACGAAGGCGCAGGTTTTGACTATGCTAATTTACCCGATCCAACAGATCCTACCAATATTGATAAAATTAGTGGACGTGGTGTTTTTCTTATGCAAAACCTTTCCGACTCCATTGCCTTTGAGCAGGAGGGTAGAAAAGTCCTTTTGGGTTTTAATGCCTGATCTTGATCTCTTTCACGGGATTCTCTGCAACTCCTTTTCCCGATCAAGTGTGAAAAAAACGAAAATCTGTTTTTAGAATTTCTTTAAGCAAATCTTTGCGAGTATATTTATACAACTTAAAGCAAAATGCTCTTCCTAAAAAAAATCGGTACGGTTTGTTTTGTCTGCTCTTTACTTTTATGGAGTATGTCCCTCCGTGCGCAAAAAACAAATGTACCCGAAGATAAACTGGCTTTACAATATTTTGAGCAAAAGGAATTCGAAAAAGCGAACGTGTATTTTGAAAATTTGTTCGACAAGAGCCCTTTAACCTGGTTTAATTATTATTACAAAAGTTTAGTGGGCGCCAAAGAGTATTCTAAAGCAGAAAAGATTACTAAAAAACTTTTGAAGCAAAATAAAGCAGATGTCTATCTGTATGTTTATCTGGGAAGGATTTACAAACTTCAGAACGATGAAAAAAAGGAGAAAGAAGCTTACGAAAAAGCAATAAAAGAGTTGGAGCCCCTTCAACCGCACATTGAAAACCTGGCCACCAATTTTAAAGAAGATCATTTGTACGACTACGCGCTTGAAGTTTCTAATAAGGGCAGAAGGGCCACTCCCGAGTATCCTTATTTTTATGAAAGAGCGGAGGTTTACAAATCGAAAAATGACCTTGCGGCCATGATCAATGAATACCTTGACGCGCTTGAATTCAGGGAGACAGAGATTCAAACGGTTCAGGCTAATTTACAGAACTCACTTGGTTATGACGATGAGGAAGGAGGCATTAAAAACCCCCTGCTGAAACAAGAGTTGCAAAAACGTATTCAAAAACATCCGGATAAAATTGTATTAAGCGAATTTTTAATTTTTATTCAAAAACAACAACGCGATTTTGACGGTGCCTTTGTGCAATCGCGGGCCCTGGACAAACGTTTGAAAGAGGATGGACAACGGATTTATGAACTCGCCAAAATTTGTGTCAGCAATCAACAATGGGAACCGGCTAAACGTTGTTACGACTATATCATAGAAAAAGGACCGGATAATTTGTTTTACGACGCGGCCGTAATTGATGGGTTGAACGTGGAATATCTTGCACTCACACAAAAACCACAACCCTCGCAGGCGGAGTTAAACGAACTGGAGCAAAAATTAACAAAGGCAAATGAAAAGTATAAAAGCAGTTTTTTGAATCCAGCGATTTTAAAGAACCTGGCGTATTTAAAAGCCTATTATTTAAATAAAACAGAGGAGGCAATAGAATTACTCACGAATTTCGTTGGATTGTCCGGTATAGAAGCAGTTACTAAAGCAGAATATAAAATACTGCTCGGAGACATCTATCTTATTAAAGGAGAGATTTGGGAAGCCTCGTTGCTGTATTCTCAAGTGGAAAAGGATTTTAAGTACGAGGCCATTGGGCAGGATGCCAAATTCAGGAATGCCAAATTGAGCTTTTACGCTGGAGATTTTGCCTGGGCAAAAACACAGGCAGATGTACTGAAAGGCGCTACAACCAAACTTATTGCGAATGACGCGTTGGATCTGAGTCTGATCATTACAGATGCCATTGGCGTGGACACCAACGATTTACCATTAAAGTTGTTTTCGAGTGCAGAACTGATGATCCTGCAACACCGTTACACAGAGGCTGTAGCACGGATGGATAGCATTAACCTTTTGTTCAGTTCAAACACTCTTGGAGACGATATCTATTATAAAAAAGCTCAGATTTATTTTACTCTCGGCAAATATCCGGATGTGGAAGCCATGTACAAAAACATTCTGGAATATTACCCGAGCGATCTCTATGGCGATGACGCGCAGTTTAAACTGGCGGAGTTGTATGAGAATGGTTTAAAAGATAAAGAGAAGGCTAAAGAAGCTTATCAAAATGTGCTGACCAATTATCCCGGAAGTATTTACACAGTGGAGGCCCGGAAACGTTTCCGTCAACTGCGGGGAGATAATCTAAATAATTGAAGGTGATTCCTTACCACCCCATAATTCAGCATCTTGATACAGAATTTAACTATCACCTGGATATTCTACGTCTGGACCTGATTGATGAAGAGATCAGTGGTAATAAATGGTTTAAACTCAAACGTAACATCGAAGAAGCCAGGTTGCTTGGACTAAAAACAGTACTCACATTTGGCGGGGCTTTTTCAAATCACATTGCCGCCACTGCCGCTGCCTGTAAAAAATACGAGTTGAAAGCGATCGGCGTGATAAGAGGTGAAGAAACCGCAGATTTGAACGAAACGCTCTCGCGTGCAAAACAAAACGGAATGCGCTTGCATTTTGTAAGCCGGGAAACATACGCGCATAAAACGGAAACCGAATTTCAGGATAGTCTGAAACAAAAATTCGGGGATTATTATTTAGTACCGGAAGGTGGAAACAATAAAGAAGGTGTTCTGGGCAGCAAAGAAATACTTTCTTCGGAGTGGGAGTATGATTACATTCTGTGTGCTTGTGGCACGGCAACAACGTTCATGGGCGTGTTACTCTCCGCTAAAAAGAAATCTAAAGTAATTGGAGTAAGTGTTTTGAAAGGAGAAAACCTGCTGCCTTCGCAAACACAGGAATTTATACGAACTTATTTCCCGGACGAGAAAATCACCCTTCTGGGAAACGAAGAATTAGAAAAGGACTGTATAGAAAACAACTGCATAACGAACACTTACTGTTTTAAGGGATTTGCGAAATACGACAAAGAATTGGTTGATTTTAAGAGTGATTTCGAAAGGAAATATGCTGTTCCTTTAGATTATTTGTACACGAACAAATTGCTTTATGCCACGTTCGATCTGATGGCTAAAAATAAATTCAAAAAGGATGCGAGGATTCTGGTTATTCATAGCGGGGGTCTTCAGGGAAATAAGGGTTTTGAAGAGCGTTACCATTTGAGGCCTATCCGGTAATTAAGACTGAACCAGGGATAGGACTGTTTTGGGTCGATCAATTTTCCCGCGGGTGAGGACAAAACACGCACAAAACCAAAACCAAGTGAAAGATGTTGAACCACTTTCCTTTCCGGTTTGTTAAGTTTCCATCCTAATTGTGTTTGCAGCGAGTACCCCTCCACATCTCTCAGAAAAAGGTCGGTGCCATAACGAAAGCGCGGACCTATAAAAAATTTCCTGTTCCTTTTTTCCCCCAGGTAAAAATTCAGATCTGCACCCGCTATAAAATTAACCCCGCTGATTCTTTTGATGGAATTATTATTTGTGTCAATTCCCGAATCGTAAAGAGTACCGAATGGATCAAACGTTACACTGAAGGGAATAACAAGTCCAATCTTACCATCCTCTGAAAGCCTTTCGTAAACAAGTGTCGCTCTTCCCAACAATAGGGCAATGGGCTGAACGCTGATTATATTTCTTGCAGTTTCTTCTTTTTTTGTGACTGGATTGTCTTTGCCTTTTTCAGAAGGCTGCGAAGAAAACAAATAGCGGTTTCCTTTATAATCTTCTATCAAAAGAATTTTAGTTTTGTCGATTTTCTCAATGGCGGCGGTATCGGAAGTTCTGAAATAAATAAAGTCTTTGGCTTTGGAAACGATAAATCCTTTTTTTGTGCTGCCGTTGCTCAAAAACAGTTTATCCTGAGCGCTCAGCGAAAAACAAATAAGGTGGAGTATAATAAAGAGATTACGCATTAAAAGTCAAAGCCCAGGTTTAAACCCAAATAAATTTTCGGCAAAAAGTTATAATTGTAAACAGGATCGCCCGGTTTATTGTCCTTATTTATAAAGTAATTGAATTGCTGTTTATAATCCCCCTTTAATTTAAATCCTCCTATGCCGGCAATTGTTTTAATAAAAATGTTTTTTGTGAGGTAGCGATGGGCTCCAATGGTAACAATTGTCGCCAGCTGGTTTCCTTTTGATGGAATATATTTTACAATGGTTGTATTTCCGTTTTTTTCTTCAACAAGACGATCAAAATTGAAAGAAGTGTATTTAAACATCAGGCCAAATGTGAAGTTACTTCGTCTTTTAAAATGCGTGGGATAAAAATTAACAAACGCTCCGATATCGTAGTTCTTTTTGGCATTGTTTAAGATTAGTAAAAAGGAATTGGGCGCTGTAACAAAACGATTAAAATTATAAGAAGCAATGAGTCCCAGACCCGCACCCCTGGTTTGAGAAAGCCGCTCGAAGAAACCGGAAATATCTGAGTTGCACAGGGCAAGCGTATTTATGGATGCGAAATTGTAGAACGTAATGTCTTCTTTGTCTTTTTTAATGAGTTTATTTTGTTCTCCATCCGGATTAAATACAGCTGTTTGTCCGGGCTTGTTATAAATCTCAACACTTCCATTTTTATATTCGATCAGTAAAACGGCATTTTTTTGCACCAATTCGTTGGCATCCACAAACGGAGCGCCCGATTCGCTCAAAGGAACAATAGTTATATAATCCGGACCGATCTCGAGAACTTTGGCTACTTTGCAGCTCCCGTCCAAGAGGTATATTTTGTCCTGAGACTTCAGAACAAGGCACGCTAGCAGAAAAATATGTAAAAAGCACGTTTTCAGGCTATCAAAGATATGAAATGCTTTTGTATAAAGTCATCAAATTTCCTATCTTTAAGCTTCAAAAAATTGAACTATGGGATGTGCTAGTGGATGTGGTACCGAGAAGAATGGAATTCCTGCCGGATGTAATAATAATGGCTCCTGCGGTACCTCAGACGGATGTAATAAATTAACAGTTTTTGACTGGCTCGGGAACATGAACTTACCCGAGGGACAAAAACCTTTCGATATAGTGGAAGTACGTTTTAAAAACTCACGTAAAGAGTTTTTCCGGAACACCAATAATCTGTCTCTGAATGTAGGAGACCCTATTGCCGTGGAAGCTTCTTCGGGGCATGATATGGGAACTGTTTCAATGACCGGAGAATTAGTAAGGCTTCAACTCAAAAAACGCAATGTGAATTTTGATACGGAGGAGATAAAAAAAGTTTATCGCAAAGCAAAACAAAGCGATATTGATAAATGGAGAGAAGCTCAGGCGTTGGAAACCAATACCATGTATAGGGCCAGAACCATTGCCCTAAAATTAGGACTGGAAATGAAACTCAGTGATGTGGAATTTCAGGGAGATAAATCCAAAGCTGTGTTTTATTATACCGCGGATGCCCGTGTGGATTTCAGGGAGTTGATAAAAGTGCTGGCGGATGAATTTAAAGTGCGTATTGAAATGCGTCAGATCGGCGCCCGTCAGGAAGCTTCGCGTTTAGGTGGAATTGGTTCTTGTGGTCGTGAATTATGTTGCAGCACCTGGTTAACTGATTTCAGAACCGTAAATACAAGTGCCGCAAGATATCAGCAATTGTCACTTAACCCTTTAAAACTTGCGGGACAGTGTGGCAAACTAAAGTGCTGTTTAAATTACGAATTAGATAGTTATGTAGATGCTTTAAAAGAATTTCCGGACCTGGATGGCAAGAAATTGTTAACCAAAAAGGGAGACGCTTTTTTACAGAAGACGGATATTTTTAAACGCATGATGTGGTTCAGTTACCGCAGTGAGCCGGGAGTGTTTATTCCCCTGGACGTAAAAGCGGTTCATAGCATTTTGGAGGCAAATGCTAAGGGTGAAACTCCGGATGCGCTGATTCCAAGTATAAAGTTAACTGAGAAAATTGTAGTAGCGGAACCTAATTTTGAAAATGTAGTTGGACAAGATAGTTTAACCCGTTTTGACAGAAAAGGTGGTAAAGGAAAATCCAACTTTAAAGGAACCAGGAATCAGGCTAAACCTAACCAGGGAGCGGGACAAAAAGCCAAGCCGCAGGGACAGGGTCAAAATAAACCGCAAAATCAGCCAAAACCACAGAATCAAAACAGACCGCAGAATCAAAATAAGTCTGAGAATCCTAACAAACAACATACAAAACCACAGGCGAAGCCCAATAACAGGCCAAAGGATAAGCCGCGTAATCCACAACAGAACAGGAAACCTAATCCTCCAAGAAATGACAACAAATCTAATCCTGAAAAATAAACCTAGCTTTCTTCTGGTTGTTTTGATGCTTTTTTTAGCTTCCTGTAACAACAACGTAGTTTTTACAAAATACCAGACTTTTAAGGATAATGAATGGTTTGCCAAGGATAAGGCTGTGTTTGATCTGGAAATTACAGATACTCAAACGCTGAATAATATTTCACTAATGATCCGTCATGCGGACAGTTATCCGTATAATAATCTGTTTTTATTTGTCACCACGAAATATCCGGATGGCAAAGTGTTGACAGATACCATGGAAGTAATTCTGTCTAATAGCAAAGGAGAATGGTTAGGCAGTGGTGCCGGTGATATTTATGATTTTAAAGTGCCCATTAAAAAAAATGTGCGATTTCCACTGGGAGGGAAATATCAATTCACTTTTGAGCAAGCCATGCGGGTAGATCCATTACCAATGGTTATGGATTTTGGGTTTGAGATCGAAAAGAGTAAGTAGATACCAACTTAAGAATATTCCACATTACACGGAAAAGGTAGAAGTAATTAAATTGATCTCCGGATTACTTTTTTAACAGCGCATTCCATCCTTGTGCTTTAAGTTCGTGCACTGTGCCTGCTTTCGCCACCATTAAACAACCTTTGGATTCATTGGTAATGTGGCCAATAATGCTGATGTCCATAGAGTTTTTGATTTTATCGTAGTCAGCGAGGTCTACAGTAAATAAAAGTTCATAATCCTCACCACCACTGAGTACACAAACCGTAGGGTCCAGATTGAACTCGCGGGCGGTATCAAAGGTCAGGGGATCGATCGGAATTTTTTCTTCATATAATTCAACGCCAACTTTTGATTGAGTACATAGGTGCAGAATCTCTGAAGATAAACCATCGCTCACATCGATCATGGAGGTTGGTTTTACCTTGAGGCTTTTCAATAATTCAACAATATCTTTTCGTGCTTCCGGCTTTAACTGGCGTTCGAGAATGTAGTCTTTTCCTTCCAGATCTGGTTGTAGTTTTGGATTTTCTTTAAAAACAGATTTTTCTCTTTCAAGTATTTGTAAACCCATGTAAGCACCACCCAGGTCTCCACTCACGCACAACAGGTTTCCCTCTTTTGCGCCGTTTCTGTAAATGATGTCTTCTTTTTTCGCGGCACCAATCACAGTTATATTAATTACGAGTCCACTCAGGCTGGAGGTTGTGTCTCCACCCACCAGATCAACATTGTATTTTTTGCATGCCAATAACATACCGGCGTACAATTCTTCCAGGGCTTCCAAGCTAAAGCGGCTGGAGATGGCAATGGATACCACAATTTGTCGGGGTTCCGCATTCATGGCATAAATGTCACTCAGATTCACCACTACACTTTTATACCCCAGATGTTTCAAGGGTACGTATGTCAGATCAAAATGAACACCCTCTACCAACATGTCTGTGGAAATAAGTGTTTGAAGTTCGCCGTTATCAATTACGGCAGCATCGTCACCAACACCTTTTAAAGTAGACGCCTGATTAGTTTCAGCATATTGCGTCAGGTGTTTAATTAAACCGAACTCACCTAGTTCAGAGAGTTCAGTGCGGGTAGTATTGTCAAAATCCATTTTCAGAAAGTTTATCGATGAGTGATGCCAGTTTAAAATCCAGTTCGGTTAAGCCTCCTGCATCGTGTGTGCTTAAAGTAATAGAAACGGTGTTGTATACGTTTTTCCAGTCAGGGTGATGGTTGAGTTTTTCCGCTTCCATTGCCACCTGAGTCATAAAACCAAATGCCGTGACAAAGTTTTTAAATTTGAATTCTTTGTACAGGGTATTTTCAACCAAATTCCAGTTTTTAAGGCCTGAAAAATGTTCCTGGATCTGTGATGTTGTATATAATGCTGGTCTCACGTTAGTTTACAAAGTTAGGATAAAAATCCAAATGGATCTTAGTCTTTAATTTCCACACTTACCTTCTGTACATCGCCATTCATGGGAGGTACCAGTTTAGTGACGCGCACGTGAAGCGTTTGGAGTGGTGGAAAGGTGTGACTGATCTTAGTGTAAATGCGTTCACAGACCTGTTCTATTAATTTACTGCGTATCGCCATTTCCGCTTTACAGATTTCATAAACGGTGCAATAATCAATAGTTTCTTTTAAATCATCTGTTTTGGCAGCTATTGAAAAATCAGTGGTCATGTAAACATCTACGATGTAATTTCCGCCTATCCTGGCTTCTTCTTCCAGGCAACCATGGAATCCGTATAATCTTATGCCTTCAATGTTTATTGTATGTGTCATTCTGAATATTTAGAGTAAGGTGAAACTTATTTACCGAAGTCCAGCCCGTCCTGGCTACCTTGTTGGTTGTCGTTGCCTTTCATTTGTTTGGCCCGTTTAAAGATAGAGGCATCCATTTTACCGAACAGGTAAGTAACTGTAAACCTCAGGTAACGACTTTCTCTTCTGCGTGAGAGGTCTTGTATGTAGTAAGGTGTTTCGTAATGAGTTCCCATACGACGGGTGTTAAACACGTCGCTTAGCGTTGCGTTCAAGATCCATTTGGTTCCTATCATTTTGTTTAAGGACAGGTCCATTGAATAAATGGGATTGGAAGCTCCCAGTAATAAAATTCTTGGAGACTCGTAATTGCCGTTTACCTGTAGAGTCAGCTGTTTCGGGAACTTGTAAGCGAGAGTTGTTTTGGCATTGTACGCAAAGCCTTCCGCTTTTACTTCTGGCTCCGTTGGAATGATTAGACCTTTGATGTAAATGTAAAACGCATTGAAGTTAACGGTTGCATCCAGATTTTTAAAGAGTGTGTATTTAAACGTATGTTCCATGCCATAACGGATGCTGTTCTTTCCATTGATGGTTGTATTTACCAACACAGTTGGGTCTTCAGGCGAAGGATAAGCAACGTCGGTGATCGGTTGTTCTTCGTAACGGAAGTATCCTGAGCCCAGGTAACTACCTTTACTAAAAGTTTTATTGTAGTTTACTTCAGCAATATTCCTGAATTCTGGTTTGAGTTGGGGATTACCGATCCGGTAATTTTGTTTGTCTGCGAACATTACAAAAGGCATCAGCTGAAAAAAATTCGGCCGTTGAATTTTGCGGCTGAAATTAAGCTGCCATTCCTGATTCTTGTTAAATTTCCGGGAAAAGTAGATGCCAGGGAAGATGGATTTTAAAAGATCTTCGGAGGAGGATGGGTAGTTGTAGGAAAAGGACTGATTTTTATCTGTAATATTCCCCTTGTAATACGATTGTTCAAAACGCAGGCCCGCCTGATAGGAAACATTCCAGAATGTTTTATCTGAATAATTAATGTAGGCAGCGTTTACAATATCCGTGATCAAATAACGGTTACTCATAATAGTATCTTTTGTAAACAAATCCTGGGAAGCAATAGCACGCGAGGTGTTGTTTTCGCTCAGTGATTTTTTGCTAAAGGATTTTAAACCGTATTCCAGTTTTTTTGTTTCGCTGTAAGGGTTGGTATAATCCATCTGGAAAATAAACTGATCGGCATTGCTTGTGCCAATATTTTTCTGGTAAGTGTCCGGTATAACCAGCGTGTCTGGATTGAGGTTGGTAACAGTTGTAAATAAATAACTATTGTTTGAATTAGTATGATTGTAATTGGCGTCCATGCTCAACTCCTGGCCTGCTTTTGGAAACGTTTTTTTGTATAAGATCTGGCCGTTATAATTCTGAAAAGCTGCTTTCTGCTCATTTAAACGGGATCCATAAATGCGCTCATCCGAATTTTTGTCGAGAACCTTGTATGTTTGTGCGTCGCGGGTATTAAACTGTCCTGCAACGATCATGCCATTAAGGGAGATAGTATTTCGGTTATTGAGACTGTAATCCAAGCCCAGTTTCCCGAAATTGAATTTATTTTGCATGTTGGTATTATTGTCCTGGTTAAAATACCCGGAAGGGTTTTGAACGCTATCCAGTTGGGTTCGGTGTGTGTAGCCCTTGGTGTAATTAATGGCCTGGTTGTAAGAATACATCGCCGAAAAATTCCATTTACCTTCTTTTACGTTCAGGTTCACCATTCCACCGTAACGGTCTCCTGTGCCTATGTAGGCCATTGCCATGCCATTATAACCCGGTTTTAAGTTTTTCTTCAGAATAATATTGAGGATACCGCCTGTGGCACTGGCATCGTATTTTACTGAAGGATTGGTAATTACTTCTACACGATCAATCTGGTCAGCTGGAATTTGCTGAAGAGTCAAATTAGTGGGTCTGCCGTCTACATAAATCATGGGTGCCTGGTTACGTAACTGTGCATTACCATCTGCATCTACGGTTACTCCCGGAACGTTTTTCATCACATCGGCTCCTGTGCCACCCTTCACCGACAAGTCCTTGTCTACATTATAAGTTCTTTTGTCAATAGACATTACCACAGTATTTTTTTCTGCAGTAACTTCTACTTCGTTCAGTAGCTTTTGATCGATTTCAAATTTAATATCTCCCAGATCTTGTTCCAGCTTGTTTGGAATTTGAATGTAGATTTTTGTCTCATAGGTTTTATATCCCAACTGAGTTGCCCGAAATCTGAAGGTGCCCATTGGAGGAAGGTTTTCTATGTTAAATTCTCCATTTTCCTGTGTGAGCGCACCGCCAAGAAGACTGTCCTTGTTAAACCAAAGTACAACCACCGACGCAAATTCCACGGGCTTTTTTGTTTTGACATCGATTATTTTACCGTACACTCTCCCTCTGATGTCTTTCATGGCTTTCATCATGTCCTTATTTCCGCCACCGGCAGGGAATTGAGCGCGCAGGGAGAACAAAGAAAGACAGAAGAGGAGCAGGAGAGTTTTTTTCATAGCAGGCACAAAATTAAGCTAAAGATAGGGATTACACCAGTTTTTTTATCAATGGCGAATCCCGGTGATGGCAGGGATCTGTGCCTGATATTTACATCGATTTAGGAGCTTTGAAGTTTTTAATTTACAAAATGGCAAATAAGTTTATAGAACGTAAAAACAATGGCAAGATGGCTTCAAATCCTTTATAGCGCTGTATAACGGTAAGTAGCTGAGGTTTTATTGTTGAAACTTTGGTACTTTGCTTATATTTGCAGGATGCATAGTGGAAAAATGATCATATTTTCAGCGCCTTCCGGGTCAGGTAAAACCACCCTGGTGCGACATATTCTCAAAACCTTCCCTGAGCACATTGCCTTTTCTATTTCAGCTACCAGTCGCCCTAAAC
>CAZMHW010000024.1:5992-17893 GCA_964566105.1 uncultured Akkermansia sp. | reverse complement strand
TATAAACTGAAAAATTTGTCGAACCACTGTATTGTACAGCAGTAGAACAAGTTGTTATATCTTGAGTTCCCCCTGGGTTTGTTGCCTGATAAGCTGCTATAACGCTGGATGAAACCGGTGCAAATGTGAGACTTGAAACAGGGCAGGAGGCGCTACTCGGGGCCAAAAGTGGATTCCCATTATAATCATAAAGAAATTGATCGTAGCGCGTGTAATAATTATTATTTGGTGAATTAAGCGTAACAGCTAATGCAGAATTAAACATTGATAAACCATTTGTATTCGTTATTGCCGTATGAATTCCGAGAGAGTGCATTGCCTCGTGGAGCATAGTGCCATAAGCGTCATATTCACCGGGGTTGAGTGTCGTAGTGTTTAGACTATAATTCCACACGGCAATCGGATTTGCTTTTATGTATCCATGATAATAAATCCCCGAATTATAAAAACTAAGTGGAAGATTGAGATATGGATCACTTCCTGACACTAGCGCTTTATAAACTTGGCCATCTACTATACCAGCATTGGGATTCATTGGAGATAACGGAAAAACATAAAAGGGACTTGCTAACCCTAATGATCCGGCTGCATCAGAACAATGAATGTGAATTGCACCAGTTGAAATAGTTGAATTAATAAAATTGCTTATATGAGTGTATACAAGGCAAGTAATAGTTTGCATGGAAACCGAATTGTCAAAAATTGATCCTTGTTCAAAATGAAGGGTAAATTTTCCTGCTACGCAGGTCGCAGTAGCAGTATTGGCGCTGTTTGGTCCACCTGTTGGTTTTGTGCCGATGCTGAGGTTGGCGAGGGAAAATTGGTTGCCAAGCCTGTCGTAAACAATGTCATACATTCCATTAGGGGAGAGTAACGGAACGCTGCTTGTTGGACTTGAATAGCCTCCAGTTTGAGACATGATTTTTTCCGAAACCAACAGAAAGGAAACTTGTAATAAAATTAAAATACATTTTTTCATCGTTTATTTTTTTTAGGTTTAGGGATAATGTTTGGGGCAGTATGGGAATGTTGTTAAGAATTAATTGCACTAGTATTTTACTGAAGAGCACTGGTATCAAAACTTGTATGCAAATACATCATGTTTCTTCAGTATTAAAAAATTAAAATTGTTGGGATATTTATAAAGGCTAGAACATAAAATTTTCATTTCAGGAAGTTTGGGTTATAGATGAAGGAAATTATTCAAGATAATTTCCTGTAGACTAAATGTAAGAATAATATTATTCTATTGCACTATGATAGAATAGTTAAAATTTAGTTTAGGTAATAGAAATTATAAATATTTGATAGAAGTCAGATTTGTTTTGTATGCAAGTCAATTTTGAAAAATGCTCTGTCTTGGTAGCTTTAAGTACCCAAACCTAAACCTTCTCTGCCACCACGATCAAATTCTCCATTTTAATTACTGTTCCATTCAGCTCAAAATCGTTTTCTTTGTTTTCATAAAGCTTAAGAAGTTTCCATCCGTTTTCTGTCAGCAGTGCGGAAAGATCTTCTTTGGAAAAAGTATTGAATCCGTATTTTATAAACGGATATTGTTGCATCTGGTGTTTTGGACGCAGCGCTATGAGCAGCGATCCACCCGGTTTTAAAACACGTTTCAGTTCGTCGAGCACGGCTTTTTCATTGTCCCAGAAATAAATGGTATTTACCGTAAAAATTTTATCGAAGCTGTTTTCCGCGAAAGGAAGTTGCGCGGCATTTCCCTGAATAAACTGTGCCTGTTCCGAGTCCACAAAACTCTGATTTAGTTTTTTGGCCTGCAGCACCATTTCCTCCGAAAGGTCACAGCCGCTGTAATGGGTGAGGGCTTTGTTCTGTAAAATTTCTTTCACAAAAAAACCGTTGCCCATACCAATCTCCAGAATGTGCTCTCCGTTTTGTGGATTCAGTACCTTTAAGGTATCCTGGTTCATCTGCAGGTTGCCGCTGTTCATCCATTCGCCGATTTTAATCCCGGCTTCTCCCGCGGGTTGACGCAGTTGGGCGGCCATGTGTTGTAATTCTTCTTCGCTCATAAAGTATCCTAAAACGAAGATACTGATTTAAGGCTACATTAAAATGCCCGGTAAAGAAAACACCATTTAAAAAATCCGAATTTTCTCAGTAATTTAGAATAGTGTTTATCCGGAAGTGTTTTTAAAATCCGTAAACGACCTTACTAAATGAAGCTGATATGAAGCAATTGTTTTTACTGGTGACCGGCTTTTTCAGCTTTTTTTGTACAGCGCAAACGCTTTCACCCCTTGCTTCTTGCAAACAGATCTCTGAACTTGAACAGCAGGCCTGGCTTAAAACGCACAACACGCTTGAAACTTCAGCTTTAAACAATTACAACGTCGTGTATCACCGTTGTTATTGGGAAATTGATCCTTCGGTCAATTATATTAAAGGAAACATCACCACTTTTTTTAAACCCACGGTTTCTAACTTTACTCAGGTAGAAGTTGACCTGGCATCTAACCTGACAGTGGACTCTGTAAAATACCATGCAGCCCTGGTTTCTTTTAGTCACAATTCTGACGATCTTTTACAAATAAATACCGGCACGCTTATTCCGATAAACGCGCTCGATTCTCTTACCGTGTATTATCAGGGCAAACCTTCCGGTGGCAGCGGCTTTGGTTCTTTTGTGCAATCCACGCACAACGGCACGCCCATTATCTGGACTCTCTCAGAACCCTTCGGTGCCAAAACCTGGTGGCCTTGTAAACAGAATCTGTCCGATAAAATTGACTCCATCGATATTTTAGTGAAGACGCCTTCTATGAATCGTGTGGCGAGTAATGGTTTGTTGGTATCTGAATTAGCCAACGGGCCGGACAAGATCTTCCACTGGAAAAGCCGTTACCCCATTGCACCTTACCTGGTGGCCATTGCGGTGACCAATTACAGTGTGTATTCCGATTATGTACCTCTGCAAAATGGGACGCTGGAAGTTTTAAATTACGTGTACCCTGAAACCATTCCTTCCACAAAGGACGCAACCAAAGACATTGTAAAGATCATTCGTTTATTTGATTCTTTGTTGATCGACTATCCTTTCGCCAAAGAAAAATACGGTCACGCGCAGTTTGGCTGGAGTGGTGGCATGGAACACCAGACCATGAGTTTTATGGGCGCTTTTTTTCTCACGCTCATGGCACACGAATGTGCGCACCAGTGGTTTGGCGATCACGTTACTTGCGGCAGTTGGGAAGATATCTGGCTGAACGAAGGTTTTGCCACCTATTTTGAATGGCAGGTCACCGAACGTTTTCTGCCGGAGTCCTGGACTTCAGGTTTACCAGGCATTGTTAAAAGCATTGCATCTTCGCCGGTGGGTTCTTTGCGCTGTGATGATACCTTATCTGTGAGTCGCATTTTTGATTCACGTTTGAGTTATGCTAAAGGAGGTTTTGTTTTGCGCATGTTGCACTGGAAGCTGGGAGACGCGGCTTTTTACACCGCGCTTAAAAATTACCTGAACGATCCGAAATTAAAAAATGCATACGCCAAAACACCACAACTCAAAGAACATTTTGAAAAAGCCAGTGGACAGGACCTGACACAATTTTTTAAGCAGTGGTATTACAAACAGGGTTATCCAACTTACCATGTTCAATGGCTGGGGCAGGGATCTGTGGTCAGCCTCACCCTTACCCAAAGTCAGTCCGACACCTCTGTTTCCTTTTTTGAAATGCCCGTACCTGTGAAGTTTGAGGCCAGGGGCAAGGATACCCTTGTGGTTCTGAATAACACGTATTCTGGACAGGTGTTTCAGATTCCTTTAAATTTTGAAGCCGTTGAGGCACGATTTGATCCGGAGTATAGGATCTTATCTGCCAATAATAAAGTCACCAACCTCACCAACCTGGTGCTGGAAAAAGTGGATCTGAGTTTGTATCCAAATCCCACTAGCGGAGGAATCCATCTCGATGGCATTCCCTCAGGTGTGGTGCTGGAGCAGGTGGAAGTGGTGGATGCCGCTGGTAAGACCGTATTTAAACAAAAGGAAAGAACAACCGTCTCCTCGGATTTGTATTTCCCCCTGGGCGGATTAGCGGCGGGTTCTTATGTGCTGAAACTTAAAACCAGCATTGGCACCAGAAGTATGAGCTTCCTGAAGGAAGACTAGGTCAAATAAATATCTCTGAGGCAATGAATTTCTATGTACACCGAACCCCCTGAATTTGAGAAAAATAAAGGCCGGATTGCTCCGTAGAACCGAAACCGGGCTTTTTTTTATCAAAACCTGCAAACTTTTGGGATATCTGACCCAACACGTTTTAAATGTGTGAAAAGTTTTATACTTTGGCCCTGATTTAACTAATTAACTTTTTTTACATGACGACTTCATTTTCACGTGTTTCCGGATTCAGATGTTTATTTCTGGTACTGACCACTTTGTTTTTTACAGGTAAGCTGGCAGCGCAGTCAGACACCCTGCACCTTAACTACGACAATATTAGCACCGTTCCGAGCGATACCACACTTGCCAAGTTGGATGCCTGGATAAAAAAGCTGAATGGAACCCATGTAAATATTAATGTTTATGCGTATTTCAGCAAACCCGAGTTTAAAAAATACGCTCAGCAAAGAGCTGACGAAATGTTCCTGATCCTGAACCGTAAGGCCCGGAGTTTATTTACGATTGAATTTATAGGTCCGAAGCGTGGTGAAAATTCACAACGCTCGCGTGTGGACATTGTGTATCAAAAAGCCAAGACTCCTGAGGAAATAGCTGCAGCCGCTGCCGAAAAGGCCAAGGAAGAAGCAGCCAAGGCGGAAGAGAAAAAGAAAAAGGACGAAGAAAAAGCTAAGAAGGAAAGCGCTAAAAAAGAAGAAAAGGCTGCAAAAAACAAAACCGAAGTAGCCGCCGAACAAACAGAAAAGGGAGGTAGCGACAAAAAGAAAGGCGACGAAAAGAAAGGTGACGATAAAAAATCCAAAGATAAAGGAACAAAATCTGACGAGGACGAAGAGGATGACTCAGATTATGGTCAGGCCTCCAGCCGCACTTACGGTGAAGGTTACACCATGACCCTTGAAGAGTTGAAGTATATAAAATCGGCGAAATTTGTTGTGGCACAAAACGGCAGGAAAAGTATTGACGATAATCTTTTTAATGCTGTAAAAAATTTCTGGGATTTTAATCCGAATGTAGTTCAAATGCCCTACGATCAGGCGCGCAAATTGGGTAAAGAAAATAAAAAGGATACCATGGTAATTCTAAGTTTTATACAAGTTAGAACCTGGTTTACCGAAAAACACGGCCCTGTAACGCTTAAACTTCTAAAAATTGGTTATGCTCTTGCTATTGAAACGGGCAAAGGAAAATTACTGGTAAAACAGTTTATTCCTAAAGAAAAAGGAAAGGAACCGGCCCTTACCTATTTTGCGTTCGGAGTTTCGTTCCTCAATAATCTTTGTCATATTATGGATGACAACCAATTGTCGAAATCAGGAAAAGCTGATGAATTTTTTGACCTCGCTGCTCCACAATTAAAAAGCAGAACGCTCATCGTAGCAGAGAGTCAGGTGAACCCTAAGTTACCTTATACAGAAATACCACAGTACTACACCTCACCTATGAGTGTAGTACCTGATAACGTTTGGGAAGAGTCAATCCTTCAGAAAAAAGATGTAGCATATGTTATGGTGGTTCTCATTCCAACAAATCCTAAACGTTTCTGGCATTATATAATGGACGCTAAAACCGGAAAGGTTTATTTGATCGACATGGGACAGGCATTTGCCTTCAGTGCCGGGTGGGGAACACCAAATTTTGACCCTTCGCACAGCGGCTTTGTAGACAAGGATAATTTTCAACGTTACGAAAGAAGCACAAATAAGGCGATAGAAGACAACAAGGAAAGGGCGGATGATAAAGCCAAAGACGAGGAAAAGAAAAAGGAAAAAGCTGAAAAGAAAGAAAAAGAGAACGCGGCTAAAGAAGCAAAGAAAGCTAAGAAGGAAGAAGAGAAAAAAGAAGAGCCTAAGAAAGAAAAAAAGAAAAAGGAAAAAGAAGAGGATTCTAAAGGGGCTACGGAAGAAAAAAAATAAGGATACTCTGTGAAGAAGGTTGAATTACATTTTCTTTCATTAAAATCTTAAACACACACATTACTACTAACAAACACAAACTATGAAAGTATTCAGATCTTTAATTGCCCTGATGGTACTTCTCATGTGTCTGCCAATGGCAGGACAAACTTCTTTTGAGGAATTGGAATTTGAACCGGATTCGGTAAGAACACCTTACAAACCTGCTGGGAAAAACTACGTACACCTCCGTTCAAAAAAAGGTAACAGTGGTATGAATAAAACCCCGGCCGCGGATGCTATTTTAACAGCGGAAGTAACTGAGATCGTTCTTGTGTTTTCAGAGACAAATCCTTCTGACATTGCAGAGCGTGAAGAATCGAACCGTGAGCGTTGGGAAAATTTATTATCGACCTATCCTGAATTATTTCAGTACAGCACCACTTACAAAAACGTCTGCCAGTGTAATAACAATGGCGACAGTGCAGCCTTTAAACAAAAGCAGGGATTTTATATTTACGTGAATGGTGAAGTTCCGAAAGTGGAAGAGCCTAAAGTTGCTTCCACACCGGCACCGGCCGCTCCTGCCGCACCGGCTGCTCCTGCCAAAACCGAACCTAAAAAAGTAGTCGAAGAAAAGAAGCCTGAACCTGCTGCGCCTGTGAGCAAAGCAAAGGAAACCGCACCTGCAGAGCCTGCTCCTGTAAAACAAAAGGAGGCTGCTCCGGTAGTGGAAAAAACGGAGACTCCTGTAGCTAAACAGGAAAAAGTGAAAGAACCGGAAGCTCCTGTTGTAAATGAACCTGCGGAAGAGGCTCCTGCTGAAGAAGCGGTAAAACCCAGTGTAAAAAAGAAACCTGCAACAGCGGCAAAGCCCCGCAGATCTTCTGATCCCAAAGCCTGCAGACAGCCGTGTTATGGTTACGGAGACGACGATCTCAACGGGTTCTTTAAAGACAATCTGACCTTTACCAAAAAGCAACGGAAAAAAGCGAAAAAGTGGATGGCCAATGTAAAACTTCAGATCAATTACGATGGTTCTATTAAAAAGACCTTTGTTACCGGTCCGGAAACTGATTTTAATGGAATGGTGGAAACCGTTTTAAAGGGAATGAATAACTGGAATTGTGCTGTTAAAAATGGTTTGGCTGTTAAGTCGGAAGTGAAATTTATTCTGAAATACGACAAAGAAACCAAGTCCATGAAGGTCTTTGATATGCTTGTTAACCCAAGGTTAGGACCAAAATGTAAATGCATGACCGATTCGGAAGTGTTTGGATCGGACTAATGTGTAGAAAGGGAATGGAAATTTTAAAAGCCACCGACAGGTGGCTTTTTTATTTGCTAAATGCGAATCCCTGCGATGGTAACATCATCTACCTGTTCGAGATCTGCCATCCATTCGGAAAGTGTTTTTTCAAGAATTTGTTTTTGGTTTTGCGCTGTTTCCTCAGAAATAGTTACAAGTAGTTCCTTCAACCTTTTTTGCATAAACTTTTTCCCCTTAGGTCCGCCAAACTGGTCGGCGAAGCCATCGGTGCTTAAAAAAATCATATCACCTTTTTGAAGAATAAACTCCTGCCGGGTGAAGGAAACACTTTCGTGATCGTGTTTACCAACCGGCATTTTATCTGAACTTAATTCCAGTAGTTCAGGTTTATTCCCTGACTGACGTACAATCCAGATAGGGTTGTGCGCGGCGGCGGTAATTAATCTGGAGTTTATAAAATCAAAAACAATTAAGCTGCAATCCATACCATCTTTACCTCCCTCTTCGCTGCCATCATTTTTTAAACGTTCAATAATGGTGCTTCGTGTGTGGTTTAAAATTCCGGCGGGATCGGAATGATGTTCCGTTGCTTTTTCAAGACTGGTAATATTCAGTAAGCTCATAATGGCGCCGGGAACCCCGTGTCCTGTACTATCGGCCACCGCAAAGGCAAACTGGCCGTTATTTAGTTCAGCGGCCCAGTAAAAGTCGCCGCTCACGATGGCCTTGGGTTGAAACAAAATAAAATAATCCTTGAGGTGTATATTTAAAAGTTCTTCACTTGCTAAAAAACTTCGTTGAATCCGTTCAGCATACGTAATACTGTCGTTTATTTCCTTGTGTTTTTCTTCAACAAGTTTTTTCTGTTGTTGTGTTTCCTGTTCCTTTAGTTCAATAATCTGTTTTTGTTTTTGCGTGACCCGGAATCGGTTGTACATAAAAATAGCAAAAAGGGCGATGAGGCCGATTCCAAAAAACAAAGCGCTCCGTTGGGTTTTTTGCTGCTGAAGTTGCGCGTCAAACACCCTGCGTTCTCCAATAGCTTTGATACTGTCGGCCGCGGCTTTTTTTTCGTATTCGTATTGAAATGTTTTTTGAATGAAGGCTTTGCGTTTGGCTTCGTTGTTAATGGTGTCATTCATTTGTTTGTACAACACCTGCATGTCAAATGCTTTTTTCCAATCGCCTTTCTTTGCATAAATTTTGCTTAGAAGTTCACTGTCATCTCTTATGTTTTCAGGAAAGTGGAGCTTCTGAGCTATTTCTAAACTTCGTGTAAGAAGTTTTTCGGCTTCAGCGTTTTTTCCCTGCATAAAAAGAGTAGCCCCGATGTTTCTGGATGCAAGGGCAATTCCCTGCGGGTCATTCACTTTCTCCCAGAGCGTTAAACTTTTATTCCAGTATTCGTAGGCCTTGTTGTAGTCTTTTTTCTTGTGGTAAATTCCGGCAAGGCCATTTAAACAATGCGCGGTTCCCGGAATATCTTCTGTTTTTTCACAGACCTTTAAACTTTTTGTAATAAATTCCAGGGCTTTTGAAACGCTGTCTTGTTTAGCGTACAGTGCACCAATATTATACAATGCTCCTGCAATACTGGTTTTTATGTTCGTTTTCTCGGCCAGTTGCAAACACCTGGTGTAATAATACAATGCCCGTTTAAAATCTTTCTGGTTTTGATAGATGGCACCAATGTTATTCAGTGAGATAGCCATGCCGTTTTGGTCATTTATTTTTTCCTGAATGCTTAAGCTTTTGCTGTAATAATCAAGGGCCGTTGGAAGATCGCCCTGATCGTTGTAAATCAATCCAATATTATTAAAAGACTCCGCCACTCCCAGTTCGTCTTTTACCTCTTTGTGAATCTCCAAACTTTTAAAATAGAATTCCAGTGCCTTCGGAATATCACCCTGGTACTGATAAAGTGAGCCCAGGTTATTTAGCACGTAAGCCAGACCTTTTTTGTCCCCCGCTTTTTCGGCGAGTAATAAACTTTGTTTGTATTTTTTAATCGCCGTTGGAATATCCCCCTGGATGTTGGCGAGGTAGGCTTCGTTGTTAAGTGCGTCCGACAAGCCTTCTGTGTAAAAACGATAAAGCGGATGGCCGGGACTGCAATTTTTTAAATTGGTTTCGCAAATGGATTTTAATTCAGTATTGTAAGGCGACCATATTTCAGGATCATTCTCTGCTTCTATCAACACGTTTAAAATGTTGCAGCGCACAGTATCCTGTTGTACCGTTTTGAGGGATTGTTTTAATGAATCTAAATTTTCGGATGTGGGATGGGAAACCTGCGCCGGTAATATCCCGGAAAAGAGGATGAAAAAAAGAATGGTCGCCAGACGATTTGTGTTCATATACATACTTCTTCCACATCGGACAAATTTCGGGCGGAAGTGTACAAAACTAAACCTTTATCATAGACAAACAAAAGGGATTTTTACCTTATTGTGCAGGTGGTAGATCTATATGCTTTTAGGAACGGGGCCTTTCCGCTGGAAGTAAATAAAAAAAGGCCGCGGGAAGCGGCCTTTTTTAGTTAGAAGGATTTAGTTAGCGTTGAACCTGAATTTTTTTACTGATTATGGTATTGTCCACGGAAACAAATTTACACACGTAATTTCCATTTGGCAGATTGCTCACGTCAATACTTGTTTCGGGGGCGCCCGAAGTTTGTTTTTTAATTAACAGTTCTCCCAGGATGTTGTAAATTTCGATGGTTCCGTTTTGCCCACTTTCAATCTGAATGGTATTTTCAGAAGGGTTAGGGAACACATTGAATTTAATTCCACCACTGTTGTTCTGATCATTTAGATTTGTGGTTCTGGCCATAATGGCGTTGGATGAATTGGCGCAGCTGTTTTGTGCTTCCCATCTGTAGAGGGCAGGCATTGGCGCGAGTCCGGAAACGATGACAAACGGAGTGCCCCATGCAACAGGCATTACCATGGGTGGATTTGGTGAAGATTCGTATCTCAGGAAAAATGCACCGCCTGGGTTATCACAGGCAGGATAGCTGAAGGACACGGTAGCAGTACTTCCAGGGAAGATTCTGTTTACAGTGATAGTTGGAGGAGGGCAGTCGCAGCAAAGCCAGTGGGAAACATAACTGGAAATGGGTTTAGTTGTTGTCAACGCGGGAATCGGATTAAAAGTAGGATTTTCAGCATTTAGAAATTGTCCTCCATAATAGGCCGATCCATTCAGATTTTCTTTGCTGGCAGCTACGTCGCAGGCGTCGAGCGTATGCGCGTAAAGTGTCATGCTGGCATCCCAATGAGTAGCGCAGAGATGGTTCAGGCTCAAATCGTATTTAACCATAAAATGATCATTAGTGGTTGATCCGTTAAACCCAAAAGAAGAGCCTCCTGCAAAAGCAATGGAATTATTGTAAGCTCCTGAAACAAATACTTCAGGATTTCCTCCTGCACCTCCGTTTAAACTCAGGTCCATACCGTAAGCATATTGATCCTCGGCACCACCTTCAGATTTCACAACGCTTGGCACGCCGGTTGTTTTTGTCAGTGCGATCAGATATAAATCCCTTCCTCCTCCACTTGTTGCAGAAGAACTTCCAACGGTAATTCCAGAGCCGCTGTAATCACCATAAGCAAAGAGTTCATCGTAATTGGATTGCCTGCAGCTGAGATCTCTTGCTTCCACGTTGGCACCAGAGCCCGATGCCTGAATTTGTGTGATCCAGTTGGAATTGCCATTAGAGGGATTTAAGGCGGCTACAAAACCAATGGTATTTCCGGTAGCGTTTGTGATGTTCGTTCCACCTATATTGGACGCAGCCTGATATTCGCCGGTAATAAATAAGCCGCTGCCTGGAATATATCCCAGCGCTGAAGCAGCATCGAGAATAACACTTTTACCAATGGAGAGAGCTGCAGGGTTTGTGTTAACTGCCATAGACCTTGCCCACAAAGCGTTTCCGTTGCTACCGCTCAATTTTGCAATAAAGCCTGTTTCGTGACCGAGATTTCCGTTTACGGTAATGAAGGAGCAGGGAGAGGAAGACATAAATGATGCACTGTTGCCTTCAAAATAACCCGTCACATAAACGTTGCGCTCGTAATTTGCACCATTGGTATGGCGGTAAGAAGCTGACAATCCAAGACCTTCCCCGTCTTTACAGGAATTAGAGTACACCGGTTTAATCCAGAGTACGTTTCCTGCCGCATCGTATTTTGCAACAAATGCCTGGCGGGAAGATAGTCCACCACGCAGGTAAATGTTGTTTGGAGAAGCTGCCAGCAGACAAGCCGATACAGAGGGCATGGAGATAGAAGCGCCTGCTCCGTCAAACGTTACATTGGCAGGGTCGTTGTATTGCACGTAACCTGTAATGTAAAAAGCACCCGAGCCGTAAGTTTCAAAACTAATGGCGTTTCCAGCGTCACTGCCGGGACCACCGAATTTATGAGCCCATTGAAGGGAACCAGACGCATCGAACTTGGCTACAAAGCCATCCTGCATATTACTGGTGTTTAGTGCAGAAGAATTTAATTGACCGGTATAATATCCCGTTACAAAGGAATTACCGGTGGCATCCACATCTACTCCTTTAATAACTACCTGGT
>CAZMHW010000024.1:2685-5982 GCA_964566105.1 uncultured Akkermansia sp. | reverse complement strand
TACCTGGTCGACAGGACCGAGGGTTCCTTCCAGCTTGGTTGCCCATTGCCAGTTTTGCGCTTTTGATCGTCCCGATGCATAGATCAGAAACACAGCCAGAAAAATAAGTGTTTTTTTCATTGTTGATGTATTTGATTGTTATCGTCTACTCTGTTGAGGTTTTTCGACTTCCACCTGTTCGGGTCAAAGAGAGTGGATAACAAAGGGAAAACCAACCACCGTGTAACAGGTGCGTTAGTTTATGTAATAAGTGTGTCGGAATTAAAAAAAATAATTTGCGAAGCAAAAACGGCATCAACCTAATTTGTCGAAAAACGTGTCCTTTTTGCGCGATGAAACGGCAAGGGTTTGACCATTTTTAAGGACTACGTAGCCACCACGGCCCTTTATGTATTTGTCCACAAAATTTATATTCACAAGGGTGTGGTGATGGATGCGTATAAACGTGTTTGCCGGTAAAAGACTTTCATATTCACCAAGGTTTTTGGAAACCAGGATTTTTTTATTTTCATCGGCCATATAAAAACGGGTGTACCTTCCTTCCGATTCACAATACATGAGATTGGAAATGTCAACAAATAACAATCCTTCCAGCGTTGGCAGAGCGAGACGGCTTAAGGTATTTTTAGTGGTTTCAAAAGAGGGTGTTTCAACAGGTGACCGAAGTTTTTTATCCTCTATTTTTTTGCTGACTTTTTCAATGGCCTTAATGAGTTCCGTTTTATTAATGGGTTTTAAAATATAATCGGTGGCGTCCTGTTTTACAGCCTGGATGCCAAACTGATCGTGGGCGGTGATAAAAATTATTTCGAAGTGCCGGTATTTCAGGGCGTTCAGGATTTCGAAGCTGGTTTCTCCTGACAATTCTATGTCGAGAAAAACAAGGTCGGGGTTGCAGAGTTTTATTTTCTCCAGTGCTTCTGTAACTGAGGTGGCAGTTGCCACTATTTCCAGTTCGGGAGCTTGTTTGCCGATGATAGCAGTCAGGTGCTTCAGCGCAAGGGGTTCATCGTCTACTAATAATGTTCGTATCATACTTATTGACTAATAAAAATGCGTATCAATGTACCTTTGGCTATGTGTTTATCTTCGCTGTACAGATCTTCAATTTCGGTCTTAATGGTTTTGCCTGTAATGGCTTCGTATATCAGTAATTTGGATTGTGATAATTCCATGCCACGCGAACGGTACTGTGTTTCTTCGTTTTTGTAAAGGGAGGCCGCCGATCTGCCTACACCATTGTCCTGCACTTCGCATACCAGTTGTTTTTCCAGCATTCTAAAACGAATCTCTATGTGTTTAAATTCATTTTGTTTGTTTTTAAAACCGTGACGTAGCGCATTCTCTATGTGCGGTTGAAGCACCATGGGAGGAATTTCAGGATTCGTTGTTCCGGCAGGGATCAGATTAGTGATGCTAAAGTTAAAGTGCGCGTCAAAGCGGAGTTTTTCCAGTTCAAGATAGTTTTCGAGGTAACGCATTTCAGCGGAAAGGGGTACAGTGGTCTTATCTGAAAAGTCGAGAGTTTTGCGTAATAATTCAGCCATACGGTTCAGGTAGTTTTCCGCCTGTTCATTTTCATTGTTGCTTATAAAGTATTGAATGGCGTTGAGTGTGTTAAAAATAAAGTGTGGGTTAATTTGGGCTTTCAGCGCGCGTAGTTCCAATTCCGCTACATGTCTTTTTAGTGAATTCTCCCGCATGTAGGTTTTGTGTTTTTTTGTCAAATTTCGTTTCAGAGCCAGATAGATAAAGCCGGTTCCAGCTACTAATAATAGAAAATAAAACCAGACAGTCTGCCACCAGGCTGGGGCAATAGAGATCCTGAATTTCAGTGTTTGTGGCGACCAGATATTTTCTGAATTCATGGCCATCATCTCCAGTTCGTATGTGCCAAAGGCCAGGGCTTCAAAACGCACGGTGTTATCGCGACTGAAGTGCCAGTTTTTCTGAAGAGGGCTTAACCGGTATTTAAAAAGAATATTCCCAAGACTTTTAAAATCAATGGCTGAAAAATTCAGGTCAATGCTGTTGGAATCGGCAGGTAAGTGTAATTCTCCTGAAGCGGTGGGGTAAGATACATTGTTAACACGTACGTCATTTATAAAAACACTTGGGCCTGTTTCCGCTGTTTTTTTTCGTGGCTGTGAGTAGAACACAGAGAGCCCGGCGGAACCGACTGCGTAAACAGTGTCATTCAACACCATACTTGCGTTTACATCGTCAGACAATAGGCCATTGAATTTGCGGATATTTTCGATGGTGTAGGTGTGGATGTTTTTCCCCAACACAATTTTAAAGATTCCTGAGAAAGAGGACAGCCATATGTTTTTATTTTTGTCAATAAACAAATCCTTGCAATTAATGTTGTTTAACCCCGGTCCGAGATTTACAAATTCATAATCCCTGCCTTTCAGGAAAGCCAGGCCATTCTGCACGGTTCCAACAACAAGTATTTCGTCCAACTCTTCTAAACAGGAGATCCGTGTTTTCCGTAACGCGTCCGGAAGATCCATCTCTGAACTTTTCCAGATACCAGAGTCAGTTTTGCGGGATATAAATAAACCGTTGAGCGTGCCTATCACGACTTCGCCATTTTTAAGAGGACACACGGCTACACTTCTCCCGTTAAAAAGAGTATCGAGTTTATCCGGAAAACGGAATTGAAAACAAGCGCTGTGAGTCCCAAAGAGGACAGAATTTCCGGGACCTTTGCGCATACATTTGATGTTGTGAAAAGGTGTTTTTGTAAATGCTTTTGTTTTTTTATCAAAACGGATCAGGGCTTCTGTGGTGGCAACAATGAGTTTTGAAGAATCCGGAAACAGGTCTACCAAACGGTCTTCCAGTGCACAGAAGTTGTAGGTGGATGTGTTGTAATTGCGATTGCCCGAAGGGCAGATGAGAATGTTTTTGGCGCAGCCCAGGTAAATTTGACCCTGTGAAAATTTTAATTTAAGAAAGTCGTTTTGTCCGGGGGCATTATTGGATTCATAATACGAAAATCCGTTATTGGGAATCATGTACAAACCTTTTCCTGAACTGCATCCCCAGTAATTTCCCTCCCTGTCGATCATAAAATTCTGAATGGCGAGTTTGGCAAAAATAGCCTCCTTAGTACTGTCTTTTTGAAGATGTGCGTTTACGGGTACAACCCCTCCTTCATCGGGTGCGAGTAAAAAGAGTTGGTTATTAAAGTGATACAGTGTTTTAAAGTCCGGCGTTTTTTCAAATTGGGAGAGAAAAACAATTTTATTGGACTGGATGCAATAAAACAGGCAGGTTTTGTTTTTTAGC
>CAZMHW010000024.1:0-2675 GCA_964566105.1 uncultured Akkermansia sp. | reverse complement strand
CCACAGGGGACACTTGAGTCGGTGTGTTGTTTTCAGGAAAGCAGAGGGAATCTGTGTACTTGTAGTGTTTGTCCAAAAGGTAATAACGTGCATGATTGGTAGCCGGAGATACAAAAGCATGAATCAGATTGTTTTTAAAGCTTAAAAAGTAAACACCTTCCAAAGGGTTTTGTTTCAGGACTCCCGTTTCGTCTACTTCAAAACTTCTGCCGCTGGCGGACTTGGTGAGGATGAGTTTATTGGCCAGGCGACTGAATCTAAAATACCCATGAGAGGGGATAAGTTTTAGTGAACTATCCTCGGTGGTTGTAAAAACCTTGTTGTTCCAGATGTAACAGGGTTCGCCATTGTAACAGCTTAACCAGATTTTCCCCGCGGCATCTTCACTGATATCAAAGATATCATTGTCGGGCAAGCCATTATTGGAAGTGTAGTTCTTAAATGTTTTCCCGTCAAAACGACTCACACCGTTAGTAGTGGCAAGCCAGATAAAACCTTTGCTGTCCTGGAATGCGGTATAGACGCGGTTACTGGTTAAGCCCTCTTCCACACCAAAATGTTTAAGCATGCCGTTTTGGGAAAAGGCAGACGAAAACAAAAAGCTTAGCATGCAAACTATGTGATAAGCGGATTTCATTTTGGGTTGGGATTGCGCTTAAAAATAAACATATTGAAGGGAGATAACAAGAAGGATACCAATGAACGTAAATGCAACAGATTATTCATTCTTTCAGTTTTCGCGGAATTCCTGATTTTTTGCCGCCATTTTGCTCTTTTAAAGCCTGACTTGGAATGACGTTAAAAGAAAGTGTTTGGCATAAAAAGCATGCGCCAAGGTTTTAGGTGACCTAAAATAGCAGTATCTTTGCAACCTTTTTAGGAGAAATGGTTGCAACGAGAGAAGGGCGGATTCAGAATGCCTTGTATGAAATGGAAGTGAAAGAGGAGAATATTATTTTTATAAACCTCTATGAAAACGTGCGTATTGAAATACCGGAAGTGGATGAGATGCATAAGTGTTTTAACGAACTCGTGAAAGATCAACCGTGTTACCTGGTTGTAACCCCGGCGCTGGGAAATACTTCTTCACCGGAGGCACGTAAACACGCCGCGGAGATGAAAAGTAAAAATGTGATCGCGGAAGCTCTGATCATTACGAATCTGGCGATTCGTCTGTTAGCCAATTTTTATATTAAAGTAAACCGCCCGGATCAAAAAGTAAAAATATTTTCTAATGCTATTTCCGCGCTCAACTGGATACACACGTTGAAGGCTATGCGGGAACATCCTTTGTCGTAGTAATTCAAAAGAATTTTCGTGTTAATGATCGAACCGGGTATGTGAAGTGCTTGTTCTTTCGTTTGATCTTTTTCAGACTTCTGCTATAAGGAATCATTTGCGGGGAAACCGGAGCTAAGAACAGTCGAAATTAGGGACTGGAATACAGATTAGTGATATTAATTTTACCTGAAAATTCGTTTTCCTTCATTAAAAATTTTACATTTAATCATAAATTGCCTCTCCCCCAAAGTAGCCAATTATGCCGCACCCAATTAAAATTGTATTTGCCGACGATAAAGAGCTTTTTAGAAAAGCCATTCTGCAGAATCTCAAAGACGTAGAAGGTCTGGTCTGTATTGGCGAAGCCGGAAATGGCGAAGAACTCCTGAGTTTATTAAAAACCAAACGTCCACACGTAGTTTTGCTTGATCTGGAAATGCCGGTCATGGATGGAAACGAGGCCATGTCGCGCATTATGAAACTTTACCCGGAGTGCCGCATTCTGGTGTTAAGTTACCATTACGAGGCTGAGCTGGTAGAAGATTATTTACGCAGGGGAGCAAGGGGTTATTTGTGTAAGGATGTACTCAGCGGTAATATTCCTTTGCTGGTAGAAGCGATAAGAAAAATTCACGCGGGTGAACTATTTGTTCACGATCAACCGCTGCTTAAAAATACACATTTCAGTAAAAGACAAATGGAGATCATTCCCATGATCTGCGACGAGATGACCAATAAAGAAATTGCCGTGGAGTTGGGAATTAATCAGCGCAGTGTGGAAAAACAAAAACAGAAATTGTATCAGAAGACCAACTCTACAGGCGTTAGCTCCTTTTTAAAATATGCCCTGCGCAAAGGCTTTGATTTTTTGGAAAAAAGAAAACACGCGTAAAGAGCGATTCCAAAGGTTTGCATACTAGAACTAAAAAGTGTTAAGAGTGTTTTTTCTGTCAAATATCATGTGTTTGAAGGTTATAGAACCTGTAAATTTAGGGCATGATAAATGTACGCGTGGGAGGTGTTCCCGAACACTTTAACCTGGCCTGGCACCTGGCGATTGAAAGTGGTGCTTTCGCAAAACACAACATTCAAATCGAATGGGTAAATGTACCCGGTGGCACCGGTGCCATGTGCAAATCATTGCGTAGCGGTGAACTTGATCTGGCAATTGCCCTTACCGAAGGCATGGTGAAAGATATTGTATCCGGAAATCCAAGTAAGATCGTTCAGTTTTATGTAAATTCTCCTTTGCGTTGGGGTATTTTTGTGAATGCAAAAAGTTCCGTAAAAAATATCCAACAAATGGCTGGGTTAAAATACGCCATCAGCCGTTATGGTTCGGGTTCTCATTTAATGGCTTATGTAAATGCCAGCAACCATCAGTTGCCTGTTAA
>CAZMHW010000023.1:0-17975 GCA_964566105.1 uncultured Akkermansia sp. | reverse complement strand
CTCGCAACCATCTTTAATACCTCTGGCGTACAATTCGCCAATAATATCATTACGCTCACCATTCAAAACGAAACACAAAAAGAGCAGTTGTTATTTATAAAACAGGATTTTATTGATGAGATCCGCAAACAATTGCAAAACAATTCCATTGGCCTGGAGATTCAAACCTCAACCCATGAAACTCAAACCAAAGCCTATAAACCTATTGACGTATTTAAAGCCATGTCCGAGAAAAACCCTGCCCTTTTAGAATTAAAAAAACGTTTCGATCTCGAAATAGATTATTAACCCAATTCACTTTATGCTAAAAAACACATCTCTTTTCCTTGCCGGTTTTGCTCTTTTTACCTTAGGAAGCTTTGCTCAACCAAAAACAACAGCGGGTAATTCCAAAAACGACGCCACTTATATTTCTGTACCCAATGATCCTTTAAAGGCAAGAATCTACACTTTGGAAAATGGGTTAAAAGTGTACCTCTCCGTTTATAAAAATGCTCCACGCATTCAAACATACATTGTAGTAAAGGCTGGAAGCAAAAACGATCCTTCCAATGCCACCGGATTAGCCCACTACCTCGAACACATGGTTTTTAAAGGCACGGATATATATGGAACAAAAGATTTCGCTAAGGAAAATATCGAAATAAAAAAAATTGAAGAGCTGTATGAAACCTACCGCAAAACAAAAGACGAAACTCTGCGTAAAAAAATCTACCATCAGATCGACAGTGTGAGTGGCGTTGCCGCAACCTACGCAATTGCCAATGAGTACGACAAAATGCTGGCAAGCATCGGCGCAGATGGTACAAATGCCTTTACTTCTTTTGATCAGACAGTTTATGTAAATGACATTCCATCCAACCAAATTGACAATTGGCTCAAAATTGAATCGGAACGATTCCGTAAACCTATACTCCGCCTGTTTCATACCGAACTGGAAGCTGTGTATGAAGAAAAAAACCGTGGACTTGACAACGATGACAATAAAATATGGGAAGGTTTATTTTCAGGACTTTTCAAAAATCACACTTACGGAACACAAACAACCATTGGTACAATCGAACATTTGAAAAATCCGTCCATGGTTGAAATCAATAAGTATTACAACAAATATTATGTACCTAACAATATGGCCATTATTATGAGTGGTGATTTTGACCCGGATAACGTAATTGCAGATATTGAAAAACATTTCGGCTCTTTCAAAACAAAGCCGGTAGAGGCTTACAAGTTTGAACCTGAAGCTCCTATTAAACAAAAAGTAGTGAAGGAAATCTTAGGCCCTAACCCTGCCAGTGTAAATATGGCCTGGCGGTTTGCGGGTGAAGGAAGCAAAGACGCGGATATTTGTACCTTACTGGCTGGAATACTCTATAATGGGACTGCGGGTTTAATGGACCTCAACCTGAATCAGGCACAAAAAGTACTTGGAAGTAATAATTTTTATTACCCATTAAAAGACTACAGTTTCTTTTATTTCAGCGGGGAACCCAAAGAGGGGCAAAGTCTGGAAGAGGTAGAAAAACTCATTCTTGATCAGATTGAACTCGTTAAAAAAGGAGAATTTCCTACCTGGCTTATGGACGCGGTGGTTACCGACCTTAAACTCAAAAAAACAAAAGAGCTTGAGAACAACGGATCAAGAGCAGATGCCATGATGAACGCTTTTGTGAATGATCTGGACTGGGAGAATTACGTTAAAACAATGGATCGGATTTCTAAAATATCCAAACAGGAAATCATGTTTTTTGTAAATAAAAATTTCACTAAAAACAACTATGCAGTCGCTTACAAAAGAACAGGTGAAGATAAAAGTATTGTGAAAGTCGAAAAACCAGCGATCACACCAGTGGAAGTAGACAGAGATAACGCCTCTGCTTTTGTAAAAGAACTTGAAAAGTCAGCTCCCGCAGGCATAGCGCCAAAGTTTTTGGATTACGAAAAAGACATTACAAAAACGAACATCAAAGCCAAAATACCTCTGCTCTATAACAAAAACGTGGAAAACAATCTCTTTGAATTGTATTACAAATTTGATTTCGGAAGCAACAGCGACAGAATGTATCCGGTGGCGGTTAAATATATCCCTTACCTCTCCACGCCCGATATGACCGCGGCGCAGGTAAAACAAGAGCTTTATAAACTAGGTTGCTCCTTTAACGTGTTTTCTGACAATGAAAATATCTGGGTAAGTCTTACAGGTTTAAATGACAATTTTGATAAATCATTGCAACTTTTTGAAAAGGTACTTGCTAATCCTGTTGTAGAAGGAGAGGTTTTAAAAAACATGAAGTCAGATATTTTAAAAGAACGCAACGACAACAAACTTCAGAAACGCCTCATCCTCAACAGAGGCATGGCTAATTATGCGAGATATGGCGCTGTTAATCCCTTTTCCTATGTGTGCTCTGACGATGAACTGGAAGGTCTTACCACAGACTACATAAAAAAAATGATTCTGTCTCTTTTAAAATACGAACACAAAGTTTTGTATTACGGCCCAAAAAATGTAGAAGAAGTACAGACTTTATTAAACACTTCACACAGTGTTCCTGAGACGCTCAGACCAGCACCGGCAGCCTATGTTTTTGAAGAAAAACAATTAGACAACACGGTATATGTTGTAGATTACGACATGAAACAAGCCGAAATAGTGATGCTTTCGAACGGGGACAGTTATAAAAAAGAAATGGTGCCGGTAATTTACCTGTACAACAATTATTTTGGAGGAGGTATGAGCAGCGTACTTTTTCAGGATCTCAGGGAATCAAAAGCGCTTGCTTATTCAACCTACTCCCGTTACAATCAACCAAACAAACTTTTTAAAAAATACTACAATCTTTCTTACATTGGCTCTCAGGCCGATAAACTGGCAGAAGCCATGAAAGGTCTGAGCGATCTGCTCAACGAAATGCCCGAAGCGGATGGTAGTTTCTCTGCAGCCAAAGAGATGATCTTACAGGAAATGCTTACTCAACGCATCACAAAAGCAGACATTCTATTTAACTACCTGGAAGCAGAAAACCTGGGCAATAAAACCGACATCCGAAAAGATATTTTTGAAAAGGTTCAGAACTTTTCATTCAACGATATTAAAACCTTTCATGCGCAGAACATTAAGGGAAAACCAAAAACAGTACTGGTACTTGGTAAAAAAGATGGTCTTGATATGAAAGTATTGGAACAATACGGCACGGTTAAATTCTTAAGTCTGAAAGATGTTTTCGGTTATTAATCCCTTACCGGACTTGATCACATTTGACCATAGAATATTGACTGTCGACTATTGACTATAAACAATTGACAATAAAACAAACACACAATGATTTCCTTTGACAACACTGAAAATGCTTTTAAAGCAAAAACAAATTCTGAATTAAGTCGCTCGTATTGGTTATTCAAACTCATTAGCAATCCCTTGCTGGTGAAAGCCGGAGCTGGTTTGGGACCCCTGGCTCTGAATGTTGGATTTAAACCACTTCTCAAAGGAACGATCTTTAAACAGTTTGTTGGAGGTGAAAATATTCAGGATTGCGGCGAAACCATTGCTCAATTGGGTAAATACCATATCGGGACCATTTTAGATTACAGTGTAGAAGGAAAAGAAAGTGAACAGGATTTTGACAACTGTGTAAAGGAAACGATTGAAACCATTCACAAGGCCAAGAACGACAAAAACATTCCGTTCTGTGTTTTCAAGGTAACCGGGCTGGCCCGTTTTGCACTCCTTGAAAAAGTCACAGCTAATAAAAGTTTGAATGAAGCCGAAAAAGCGGAATGGGAACGTGTAAAAAACCGTGTTCAGAAGATTTGCCAGACTGCTTATGAGAATAACCAACGTATTTTTATCGACGCAGAAGAAAGCTGGATTCAGCAAGCCATTGACGACCTCGCCAATGAAAACATGGCCGCCTTTAATAAATCAAAAGTGATTGTTTACAATACCTTTCAACTTTACAGAAGCGATCGACTCAGTTATCTCAGAGAATCCATTCAACATGGCAAAAGTAATGGATACCACGTTGGTGCTAAACTTGTGCGCGGTGCCTATATGGAAAAAGAACGCAAACGCGCCCAGGAAATGAACTATGCTTCACCCATTCAGCCAGACAAAGAAACCTGTGACAAAGACTATAACGAAGCAATAAAGCTTTGTGTCGAAAATATTGACGTTATGGGGCTGTGTGCCGGTTCTCATAACGAAAACAGCAGTCTGCACCTTGTGGAACTGATGAAACAAAAAAACATTTCACCTTCCGATGAACGTATCTTTTTTTCTCAATTGCTGGGTATGAGCGATCACATTTCATATAACCTTTCCATTGCCGGCTACAACGTTGCTAAATACGTTCCTTATGGGCCAATTAAAGATGTAATGCCCTACCTCATTCGCCGTGCCCAGGAAAATACCAGTGTAAAAGGACAGACAGGCAGAGAGTTAAACCTGATCATAAAAGAAAAAGCAAGGCGTGCCGCGCTAAAATAGCTTCATAAATTGGTTAACCGACCAGGGCTTAGAGAGATCATCCCTGCCCGATTAGTGCAATTAGTGTCTTTAACTTCTGAAGTTCCCTTCTAAAATCGTATTTTTACAAGGTTTATGTATCCTTTTCTTGAACAAAGTATTTTTAAAATTATCCGTCAGTGTTCGGATGAAATGCAGGTAGATGCCTACGCTATTGGCGGTTATGTGCGTGACATTTTTTTGAACAGACCCAGCAAGGATATAGATATTGTAACGATTGGAAAAGGAATTGACCTCGCCACCAAAGTCTATCAAAAACTAGGGCAGGACGCGCATCTCGCAACGTTTAAGAACTTTGGTACCGCTCAGGTTAAATTTCATGATCTTGAAATCGAGTTTGTCGGCGCGAGAAAAGAAAGTTATAACCGCGACTCCAGGAAACCCATTGTAGAAGACGGTAGCCTGGAAGACGATCAAAACCGCCGCGATTTCACCATTAATGCCCTGGCGATCGGTGTCTCAAAAAACAATTTTGGCAAAATGCTGGACCCGTTCAGCGGAATGCAGGACCTGGAAAACAAAATCCTACGTACTCCACTCGATCCCGACATTACCTATAGCGATGATCCTCTGCGCATGATGCGTGCCATTCGTTTCGCCACTCAATTAAATTTTAATATTGAAGAAAAGTCCTTTAATGCTATTTCGAAAAACAAGGACCGCATCAAAATAGTTTCCAAAGAAAGAATCAGCGACGAGCTAAACAAAATTATCCTTTCCCCCACCCCATCCATTGGATTTAAACTCCTATTCGATTCCGGACTCCTTCATTTGATTTTCCCGGAAATGGTAAAATTACATGGCACGGAAACTATAAACGGATTATCACACAAAGACAACTTTTATCACACACTCGAGGTGCTCGACAACGTCGCAAAAAAAAGTGACAACCTCTGGTTACGCTGGGCTGCCATTTTACACGACATTGCAAAACCCTCTACCAAACGTTTTGAAGAAGGACACGGTTTTACGTTTCATGGACACGAAGACAAAGGCGCTCGTATGGTTCCCAAAATTTTCACAAATCTGAAACTACCTCTGAACGAAAAAATGAAATACGTTCAAAAACTGGTAGAACTGCATTTACGCCCTATTGTGTTAGCGAAAACGGAAGTGAGCGACAGTGCCGTGCGTCGCCTCTTATTTGAAGCCGGAGATGACATTGATGATTTAATGGCTCTGTGTGAAAGTGATATCACCACTAAGAATCCTAACAAGGTGAAACGCTACATGTTGAACTTTGAGATTGTGCGTAAAAAACTGGTGGAACTGGAAGAAAAAGATAAGATCCGGAATTGGCAACCTCCCATTAAAGGAGAAGAGATCATGCAACTTTATAATCTCAGTCCCGGAAGAGAAATAGGCATTCTTAAAAACGCGCTGAAAGATGCTATTCTCGATGGAGTGGTAGAAAATAATTACGAGAGCGCAAAACAATTTTTAGACGACAAATTTGCTCAACTTAAAAATGAGGCATGAAATTTCACCTCAATCATATTCCGCAGAACCCAGGGTTTACCATCGATCATTCCCATTCCGTTTTTCTCACAGGCTCTTGTTTTTCTGACAACATAGGCACTTTACTGCAGCAACACTCTTTTAAAACCGTTTCAAACCCTGGTGGAATAATTTTTAATCCCCTTAGCATAGCTCATCTGCTCAGTAATATTCTTGATCAAAAAGAACTGGATGCCGCTTCTGTTCTGCAGCGGGGAGAGTTATTTTACAGCTTCGATCACCATTCCTCCTTAAATGATTCTTCCTTTACAGGACTCATTTCAAAATGGAAAAAAGAACAAGACGAGGCTCTTACCTATCTCAGAAATTGTGATGTTCTGTTCATCACCTTTGGAAGTGCCTATTACTATACCCACCTTGCATTAAACAAAGTTGTAGCCAATTGCCATAAACAACCCGGAAACCTTTTTGAAAAAAGAATTTCCACGGTTGATCAAATAGTCGAATGTTACACCCCTCTTCTGAAAAAATTAACCACAGTAAATCCTAAACTCAAAATCGTTTTTACGGTTTCACCCGTTAAACATTTACGTGACGGCCTTGTAGAAAATAATCTGAGCAAATCGACACTAATCCTCTCTGTTCACGAACTTCTTAAAACAAATAACACTTACTACTTCCCCGCTTTTGAATTAATAAATGATGACCTCAGGGACTACAGATTTTACAAAAAAGACCTGGCGCATCCGAATGAGCAAGCGATAGACTATGTTTGGGAAAAATTCTCTGAGTGTTTTTTCTCAGAGCAGACCAGAATTCTCAACCAAAAAATTCACAAACTGAACTTAGCTGTTCAACACAGATCAAACCATAAGAACGCTGATGAAGCTGCAAAATTAACTGATTTCATTGCCAGCCAGCAAGAAGAAATTAAAAAAATAAATCCAAATATTGTATTTTAATCATTAGACAAAAAGCCCTAATTTTAGGCTAAATTTACAAGAGTATGCTAAGAACGAATACCTGCGGAGAACTGAGAATTGAACATGTTGGCAAAACAGTCACACTGTGCGGCTGGATTCAAAAAACAAGGAAACTGGGAGGCGCCACCTTTATCGATCTGAGAGATCGGTACGGCATTACACAGCTGATCTTTTCTGAAGACGATGAGATCGGTAAAGCATTGGGACAAGAAGGTTTTAGCCGCGAAATGGTTCTGAAAGCTACAGGCACTGTGATCGAAAGAGAATCGAAAAACAAAAACATTCCCACCGGTGACATTGAGATCAAATTACAAAACATAGAAATCCTCAATAAAGCCCTTACCCCACCTTTCACCATCGAAGACGAAACAGATGGCGGTGATGAGCTGCGTATGAAATACAGGTACCTCGACTTACGCCGTTCCGTAGTGAGAAAAAATCTGGAATTGCGTCACCGCATGGCCATCGAAACTCGTAACTATCTTGACAAACAAAATTTCCTGGAAGTTGAAACGCCTGTATTGATCAAATCGACTCCTGAAGGCGCCCGGGATTTTGTGGTTCCAAGCCGTATGAACCAAAACCAGTTCTACGCCTTACCTCAAAGTCCGCAAACCTTTAAACAGCTACTCATGGTTAGTGGCTTCGATCGTTATTACCAGATCGTAAAATGCTTCAGGGATGAAGATTTACGCGCAGATCGTCAACCTGAATTCACGCAAATAGACTGCGAAATGAGTTTCGTAGAACAGGAAGATATTTTACAGACATTTGAAGGCCTTACCAGGCATTTATTTAAAACGGTAAAAGGAATTGATATTCCTGAAATTCCGCGCATGTCTTACGCCGATGCCATGAAGTATTACGGCAATGACAAACCTGACACACGTTTCGAAATGAAACTGGTGGAACTGAATGCGATTGTAAAAGGGAAAAATTTTAAAGTATTTGACGAAGCGGAAACTGTGTTGGCAATTTGCGCGAAAGGTGCTTCAGAATACACCCGTAAGCAATTAGATGAACTTACAGAATGGGTGAAACGTCCCCAAATTGGTGCAACCGGACTGGTGTACGCAAGATACAATGCAGACGGAACCATTAAATCCAGCGTAGATAAATTTTACAATGAGGAAGATCTTAAAAAATGGTGTGAAACCTGCAACGCACAACCTGGAGATTTGATCCTGGTATTAGCCGGTGGAGAGGATAAAACACGCAAAGCCGTAAGCGAATTACGCCTGGAAATGGGTAACCGTCTTGGTCTACGCGATAAAAATAAATTTTCTTGTCTTTGGGTAATTGATTTTCCGTTACTGGAATGGAACGAAGGTGATCCTAACCTGCTTGCATCATTGGCAGGACGTTGGCACGCAAAACACCACCCGTTTACCTCTCCAAAACCTGAAGACATTGAACTGTTAAACAGCGATCCAGGTGCTGTAAGGGCGAATGCTTACGACATTGTTATCAATGGAGTTGAAGTAGGTGGCGGAAGTATCCGTATCCATAACCGCGACCTGCAGGCAAAAATGTTTGAAGTACTGGGCTTTACAAAAGAAGAAGCTCAAAAACAATTCGGCTTTTTGATGAATGCATTTGAATACGGAGCTCCTCCCCACGGTGGTATTGCCTTTGGCTTTGACCGTCTGTGTTCTTTATTTGGTGGTGCCGAAAGTATCCGGGATTTTATCGCCTTCCCGAAAAATAATTCAGGAAGAGATGTGATGATTGACGCGCCATCTGAGATCAGCGACGAACAATTAAAAGAACTCTCGATAGAAACTATCATTAAGACAACATGATCGCCGCAGGCTTCATAGCTTTTCTAATTATCGGATTAATCCTCGGATTAATTGGCGGCGGGGGCTCTATTCTGGGTGTGCCGGTACTCGTGTACATCATGAGCTACAGCGCCGAAGAGGCCACCACCTATTCTCTTTTTATTGTGGGCCTGACATCTTTAATAGGCGCAGTTTCTTACCTCCGAAAAGGAGAGATCAGCGCGGAGGCACTGTTTCAATTCGCAAGCGCCTCGCTCATCACTGTTTTTTGTATGCGGAAATTTATCATGCCTTCTATTCCTTCACAACTTCATTTGTTCGGTTGGGAAGTTTCCAAAAATGCGTTGATCATGATCGTTTTTTCCCTACTTATTTTAAGCTCTTCGATCAGTATGATCCGGAAAAAGAAAGCAAATAGCACCAGTGAGGTAAAATGGGACGAATTTGCCCGTAGCCCGCTTGGACTCCCCTTTGTAATCCTGCTTGGAATTCTCGTTGGCGTGATCACAGGATTTGTAGGCGCTGGTGGTGGGTTTATTATTGTGCCGGTTCTTATTTTTTTCCTGCGACTCAAATTCAAAAAAGCTATTGGCACTTCCTTATGTATTATTGCGATTAATTCCCTTGTGGGTTTCAGCGGAAATATCGGCAATCAACAAATTGACTGGTTGTTTTTATTAAGCATCTCCGGCATTTCTATTGCTGGAATTCTTTTAGGAAGTATGCTCGCTACAAAAGTTCCTTCACGGAAATTAAAACCCGCTTTTGGCTGGTTCACACTTATTGTTGGGGTTTTTGTACTTATCAAAGAAACAATGTTCTCTCACTAATTACTCCGAATCCTGCGTTTTGAATCTTGAATCGTGCGCCTTGAATCTTGAGTCTTGAATCTTGAATCTCGCGTCTTGAATCTTGTGTCTTGAATCTTGAATCTAAACACTTACCCTACCCCTTCACAAAATCCACAACCAGCACCGGAGGTCGTCCAACAATTGCCCGTTCCCCATCAATCACGATAGGTCGTTCAATCAATATTGGGTTTTCAGACAGAATTTTAATCCACTGAGCTTCTGTATATTTTGTATCAGCGTATTTTTCTTTATAAAGAGGTTCTGTTTTCCTGACAATTGATTCTGCTTTGCATTTTAATTTGCCAAGTAATTCTTTTAATTCTTTTTTAGTAGGGGGTTCTTTCAGGTACTCTCTGATGTCGATAGTGCAATTATTTTCTTCCAGCAAATCAAGAGCTTCGCGACACTTACTGCAGCGTGGGTTGTGATAAATAATCATAGTTCCAGAGCCCTCATCTGCATAAACATCTCGTTAAAACGTTTGCGTGTGTTTTCAATAAACTCAGTAGTGATTATTTTTTTCAGGTTCTCCACACTTTTTACTTCCTCCACCGTAAACTTAAACAACTGTTCCATTGGACCGGCTTCAAAACGTACCTGGTATTTATCATTCATCTGAAAAATACTGATCGTCATGCTCTCGTGCGGAATACTATCTATGATTCTCATTCTTTCTTAAATGCTTTTTTAAAATTGAACATATTTCTGAGGGCTCCGATCGGACTCACGTTATAGTCTCCGTCCTGATGGATTCTGCTCTGAATGGCATGCGCCAGCAAAACGTAATTTTCCTTATTTACTTTTTTCAAAAAAGCCTCAGCTTGTTCATCCCCGTTAATAATATTAGCACAGGCCGCCCACTCAAAAGCTTTAGCTTTCATTAAAAACTCAAAAGCCTTTTCATCGTCCCACACAGCGTTAACGAATGCCGCAAGTATAATATGTTTGTTGTCGAGCAAATACTGGAAAGCGCGTTTATCATCCCTCACTGCATCCAACGTGGCAATAAACTCCTTGTGCTCATTCTGCATGATCCAGTTAAAACTTTCCGTCTCACCCAAAACGTAACGGGTAAAATGATCGATAGAAATAAGGGAGTACTTTTTCATTCCAAACAAAATTAACTAAAAAAACCGCCTGGAATTCAGACGGTTTTTAATTTTATGAAACTTTAAAATTTGTGCTTAACACGGAATTATTTAAGTATCTCCCGCGCTATTACCAGCTTCTGAATCTCGCTCGTTCCTTCGCCAATAGTACATAATTTACTGTCTCGGTAAAACTTCTCTACAGGAAAATCTTTTGTATAACCATAGCCACCAAAGATCTGAACCGCTTCTGTACTCACCTTCACAGCTACTTCACTGGCATAATATTTGGCAATGGCACTTTCTTTGGTCATCTTCATGTGTTTATTCTTCATGTCCGCTGCCTGGAAAGTCAACAATTCAGCTGCTTCAAATTCAGTAGCCATATCCGCCAGTTTAAACGCGATTCCCTGAAAATTAGAAATTGGTTGTCCGAACTGTTGGCGTTCTTTCGCGTATTTAATACTTGCGTTTAACGCACCTTTGGCAATACCTAAACTCAAGGCTGCGATACTGATCCGCCCGCCATCAAGAACTTTCATTGCCTGTACAAAACCATCCCCAACTTCTCCAATCACCTGTGACTTGTGTACACGGCAATTTTCAAAAATCAGCTCAGCTGTTTCGCTGGCACGCATACCTAATTTATTCTCTTTTTTACCGCCTTTAAAGCCCGGAGTACCACGTTCTACAATAAATGCAGTAATACCGTGACTGTCCAATAATTCACCGGTACGGGCAAGAACAACGGCTACATTACCGGTAATTCCATGGGTAATCCAGTTTTTAGTTCCGTTCAATACCCAATAGTCCCCATCCTGAACCGCAACACAACGCATCCGCATCGCATCGCTTCCTGTGTTGGCTTCTGTTAAGCCCCAGGCGCCAATCCATTCTGCTGTTGCTAATTTAGGAAGGTATTTTTTCTTTTGTTCCTCGTTTGCAAATTGCAAAATATGTCCGGTACACAAACTGTTATGCGCCGCCATAGATAAAGCAATAGATCCGCAAATACTACCCAGTTCGGTAATGGCTGTTACATACTCTGTATAACTAAACCCTGATCCTCCATACTCAGTTGGCACCAAAACGCCCATTAATCCAAGCTCTCCCAATTTCTTAAACACTTCCACAGGAAATTCCTGTGACTCATCCCACTCCATCATTTTGGGTAAAATGTGCTCTTTTCCAAATTTTCGGATCATATCCGCAATCATCTGTTGGTTTTCGTTCATTTGAAAACTCATCCCAACTTCATTTCCTAATAGTGTACTAGACATGTTATGTTATTTGTATGATTTACTAATTTATTTTTTCCATTTAAAAAATCCAGGCCAACTACAAAATTAAATCCTGCCACTGTGGCTCCTGATTTTTTTACAAGCTCTGCTGCTGCCGCAGCTGTACCCCCTGTTGCCAGAAGATCGTCGTGAATAAAAACCTTCCAGTTTTTCTTTAACGCGTCTTCGTGCATTTCTATTTTAGAAGTGCCATACTCCAGATCGTACTCCACACTTACTGTTTTATAAGGCAACTTCCCTGCTTTACGTACCAGAATAAATGGAACGTTTAATTTATTTGCAGTTAAAAAACCAAACAAAAATCCTCTGCTCTCAATTCCAACAATCGTGTCCGGCTTCTCTCCCATGCGTTCAATGAATCCATCCACGATCCGACTGCACAGCACCTGATCATAAAAAAGCGGAGTAATGTCTTTAAAAACTATACCAGCTTTCGGAAAATCGGGAATATCCCTGATCTCTTGTTTAATAGCGTTTTCAAGACTCATTGTTTCGCTCACAAACATAGTGTTTTTTTCAATAAAGAAGGAACTAGCCAAAGACCTTTATACCTTACTCTAAAACAACTATTCCATTAGCCATAAAACGGATCTCGCTTTTTGGCTGAGTGATGGCGTCAATTTCACTCTGCGGTTTTTTAGCGTCCTCAGCGTAATGTTTTAATTCGGAAACACTGGTGGTTTTAACAAAAGCATTGCCATCCAGCACAACGGTTTTACCAACCAGGTCCATTGGCACAAAAAAACCATAATCTTTCATCTTTACGAATGCTTCCTGTTCATCGTTTACTTTAAAGGTCATCCAGCAGCCCTTTTTTGAACACACATCCATAACTTTGGCTTTAACCTTTACAGAAACCGTGTCCTTTACTTTTAACAGAGCCGGTAATTCAGCAGCTGCCACAGAGTTTTTATCGTCTGTCTTTGCTCCATAAACGGTTCCGGGTGTCGCCTTGCCTTTTGGAGGTTGTGCAAGTAAAAGCTGCGCGCTAAAAAAAACAAGTACAAAAACAATAATTCTTTTCATGGTTTAGATTTAAATGATTCTTTAAATATACGGTCTACAATTTAACAAGCCTAAATTAATAAAAAAGCACTTCTTTCAAAAGCAAAATAAATCACCTGGTTAATCCTTAAGCTAAAATTAAAGTTGACAGAAATCTTATAAAAAAAGGCTGTTTTCAATTTGAAACAGCCTTTTTCAATTTGGTTCCGTCATCACGACTTAACCCTTCGCCGGGTGAATTTTCATTCTTTTAAATCGCAATGACGGAATGTTTTAGATTAATAGTATACAGGTCTTCTCACTTCGCTGATATGTTTACTGAAGCGGATCACCTGACGGGTATATCCATACTCGTTATCATACCATACATACAACACGATACTTTTTTTATCCGGTGATACAATCGTTGCCTGACTGTCAAATACACTCGGACAAGGATTTCCGATTACATCGGTGCTTACCAGCTCATTACTGAAAGCATATTGGATCTGCTCTACCAGATTTCCTTCCATCGCGTATTTGTGAATGATTGCATTCACATCGTCGCGGGTCACTTCTTTGTTGATGTTTAGGTTCAGAATGGCAAGACTCACATTTGGAGTCGGTACACGTACCGAATTCGCTGTAAATTTCCCGCTCAAATGAGGCAATACTTTTTTCAAAGCACTTTCAGCTCCGGTTTCTGTAATTACCATGTTTAAAGCAGCTGAACGGCCACGACGGTATTTTTTGTGGTAATTGTCCAACAAATTCTGGTCATTGGTATACGAGTGAACGGTTTCAATATGCCCTTTCTGAATTCCAAGCTCTTTGTCAATCACGTAAAGTATTGGCATAATCGCATTGGTAGTACAGCTGGCAGCAGAAAAGATGCGTTGTTTTTTAAGATCCACAGTCTCGTGGTTTACACCATGCACCACGTTTGGCACATCCCCTTTCGCGGGAGCCGTTAATAACACTTTATCAATACCTTTTGCTTGTAAGTGACGGCTTAGTTCTTTGTCATCCCTGAAAACTCCGGTGTTGTCGATCAATAGAGCGTTGTTGATGCCGTATTTTGTATAATCCACATCTTCCGGATTTTTAGCATCGATCATGTGAACGGTGTGACCGTTAATGATGAGAGCTTTGTTCTCCAGATCCTCAATAACTGTACCCGGAAAAGTTCCGTGAACAGAATCTGTGCGCAATAAATCAGCACGTTTTACAATTTCTTCATTGCTGTTACCGCGGGTAACAATGGCTCTTAAACGCAATTGTTCTCCCTTACCGGCCAGCGTAATTAATTCGCGGGCAGCTAAACGGCCAATACGTCCGAACCCAAACAACACCACATCTTTCGGAGTGATATTGTTTTCTCCTCCCACTAATCCTTTTAATTTATCGTTGATAAAATCAAGTTTCGTTTTGTATTTATCTTTTTCCTGGTGCCATTCAAATGCCAGCTTACCAATATCAATACGTGCTGCACCAACTTTTGAATTTAAAATTTCATTTGCCAGAGCAACGGTTTCGTACACAGTGATCGGTTTTTTCACAATGTTTTTAGCATACAGGTGAAGGTTCATGATTTCACTTGCGCTACGGTCAACCAACTGATTACGGAATAATATTAACTCAATAGATCTGTCAAACCACAATTTTCCTACAACGTTAATAAGATCCAATGCGGCTTTTTCGTGATCGATCCAATCGTTCAACTGGGTTTGATAGTCCCCATTTACTTTTTCAAGTGTCTTCATACCTGTGATAAAATTTTTTGCAAAGGTATCAAAAACCTCAAAAAAACCCCGTTTTTGTTGATAAAGTACAGGAAATATGTTTATAACTAAACAGCTTAGCCATTTAACCCAAACCAACCAAAATCGGCTTTAACAATCAATAACTTGAATTTCAACTTAAAATAAATACCTTTAGTCTTTCTTTTGTTATGAGAGACATTATCTGGACCATCATCGTCGTGTGGTTGGTATATAAAGTAGTAGATGTATTTAAAAACTCTGCCGCAAAACGCGCTGCCAAAGAACAGTCATATTCTTCCTCCGAACAATCACAAAGTACTCACGGACCTTCCCACTCTGAAAAAGACATCAAAGAAGCTGTAAAAAAACACCTGAACAAAGAGGGTGAATATGTGGATTTCGAAGAAGTGAAATAGGGTTTTTCATCTTAAGTCTTGAATCTTAAATCTTGATTCTTGAATCTTAAGTCTTAAATCTTGAATCCTAAATCTTGAATCTTGCCCCTTGAATATTGAATTTTGAATCTTTAGATCCTGCCCACTCCCCTAATTCTTAGAAGCAGCAATATTCGCCACAAACTCATCAAACAAATAGCGTGAATCGTAAGGCCCTGGATTTGCTTCAGGATGGTATTGCACGGAGAAAGCGCTTTTATCCTTTAAACGAATTCCTTCAATGGTTTTATCGTTTAAGTTGACATGCGTGATCTCTACATTCGGGTTTTTACTGATATCCTTTTCGTCCACCGTAAAACCGTGATTTTGTGAGGTGATCTCACTTTTACCACTTTTCAGATTAATTACCGGGTGGTTAATTCCCCTGTGACCGGCGTGCATTTTATAAGTTTTTATCCCCTGAGATTGTGATAACAACTGATGTCCAAGGCAAATGCCAAACACCGGTTTGCCGGTATTTAATAATTCTTTCACTACTTCCGTCTCTTTCTGCATTACCCCTGGATCGCCGGGTCCATTGCTTAACATAATGCCGTCCGGTTGAAATTCCATCACTTCTTTCAGACTGCTGTTCATTGGAAACACCTTTAAATAACAATCTCTCTCAATCAGGCACCGTAAAATATTTTTCTTCGCGCCATAATCCATCACCGCTACTTTGTGTTTGGCGTTTACATCACCCAGCGTGTAAGAAGATTTGCAGGTTACTTTGGATGCGAGTTCCAGACCTTCCATGCTAGGCACCTTGGCCAATTGTTTTTTAAGCACTTCTATGTCCAGAATTTCTGAGGAAATAATACAGTTCATAGCTCCCTTATCGCGGATATAACGTACCAAAGCGCGGGTATCCACATCACAGATAGATACTATGCCCGACTCTTCAAAATATTGTTGTAAACTTTTCTGAGCGCGGGGACGGGAAAATCCCTGGTTGAATTTTTTGCAGATCATGCCTGCAATTTTGATAGAATCACTCTCTATTTCTGAGTTCTCAATGCCGTAATTTCCAATATGCGAATTGGTCATCACAATGATTTGTCCAAAATAAGAGGGGTCGGTATAGATCTCCTGATAACCGGTCATCCCGGTGTTAAAACAAATTTCTCCGGAGGTGGTTCCTATCTTTCCTGCCGCTTTACCTTCGAACACTTTTCCATCTTCCAGCAACAATACAGCTTTGGGACGAGAAGAATACTTTAATTGCATATTTTTTAGAGCTTAATTCTAAACGCCAAAACTACTATTTTAATCTGGTATTTTTGTGTCTGTTAATTTGTTCTTTAAAACTAAATTTTCTCTCACCCAACCATTTTTTACCCAGCCGCGAAACGCCCTGTTTTGCTGGGAATTTTTGGTTAATTTTCGTTTAAATTTCCGCTAAAACCCGCTAATTTGCTCAATATTTGTTAATTTAAAATACAGTATTTATATTTACGGGTTAGTAAAACCTACCTGCGGGTGAGTGAAATGTTAATTTTTTAAAAACCTTTTGTGTAACTTTAGCTACATCAATACCATAATTATGAATAGAATACTGTATTCTTGTTTAGTTCTGTTTTTCCTGGTTTCAAATAACAAACTCCTGGGTCAGGGAAATTATTCCATTAGTCCCAATCCACAATGTTACAGTCCATCTGGGGTATATACTGCTTCTGCCGCGATCCAGGCTCCTCAGCCAGGTGCAAATACTTATTCCTGGACGATCACTACCAGCTCGGGTACATGTACACCTACCTTGAGTGCTTTTACAACCGGTACATTGGCAGGTGTCACTCTGGATGCCGTTACGTATACGATCCCATGCTGCGGTAACTATACGGTAAATTGTACAGGTTTGTTCGGTACGACGCCAATCGCCGCAGTACCCATTTCTACCGTACTTTCAGGAGGTCAAAACTCCGGAGTTATTTTTTGCCCCGGTGCCGGAGCAGTTATCACTCCATCCAACTCGGCCATCTGTATTGGTTCTTCTGCCACTTTAACCGCTGCGAACGCAGCCACATATACCTGGATCGCCTCAAGCCCGGCGGGACCAGTAAACCAGGGTACTAATAATCCTTTAGTAGTCTCTCCAACTGTAAATACCACCTATACCGTTATAGGTGTTACGGCTCAGGGCTGTACAATTTCAACAACAGCCACTGTAAATGTTCAAAGTGCCAGCGTTTCTGTTTCCCCTGCCTCACAAACCATGTGTGCGGGAAGTCCTGTTAATTTTACTGCAAATGCAGTTCCTGTGACAGGAACCAACGTTTCCGCCGGAACCACTATTACAGGATACCAGTGGTTTGATCCGTTCGGGGTTGCTCTAGGAACTGGCACAACACTTTCCACCCCCGCAGTGGGCGGGGTCCATACCGTAGTTGTAACACATGCTGGTGCAGCTGGTAATTGTACGGTTGCAGCTAACTCTACGGTTGTTATCGGTACGAGTATTCCTGTTACCATAACGCCTTCGTCTTTCTCCATTTGCCCAAATGGAACTGTTATGTTAACCGCCACTTCTATTCAAACAACAGCTTCCAGTTATACCTGGACACAAAGTAACTTCCCTTTTCCATCTTCGACGTTCACAGGAAATCCTGTAACAAGAACTCTGTCTACCGTACCAAGAAATTTCACTGTAAATGTTGATTATTTTGGATGTCCTGGGGTTGCGACTTTTACTGTTGGTCTGCTCACTCTGACGCCAACCCTGACTGCTTCATCAGGATTATCATCTTGTCCGGGTAAATCTATTACTTTAACTGCGACTGGTGGCATTACATATACTTTCTCTGCAATAC
>CAZMHW010000022.1:0-18056 GCA_964566105.1 uncultured Akkermansia sp. | reverse complement strand
ATGGTTTGTGTATGTGTGTCTACACCTGCAGCGTTAGAAGCTGTTAGTGTAATTGTATACGTACCAGGAGTGCCAAATTTAGTTGAATACAGAGCACCTGATCCCGGAGTGATCGTTACGTTTGTTGCAGGGTTTGCACTCACGGTGATAGTAGGATTTGGAGCGCCAACACTTGTATTGGTTAAGGTGATAGCCACATTGTTACATCCTGTTGTTGCATAGTTGAAACCGGCAACTGGAGTACTGCAGGTTAACACAGTAATAACCTGTGAAAAATTACTTGTTCCATCAGGGTTAGTAGCTGCAAGAGAAATTGTATATGTTCCGTTAGCTGTAAAGGTTAACACTGGGTTTGTAGCGGTTGCACTTGAAAAAGCAACACCTGCAGGAGCTGCAGTCCATGAGAAAGTAAAAGGTGATGAGCTTCCTGTAGAAGTGTTTACAGCAGAAACTGTTGCGTTACCGGTACCTTTACACAAATATGCCGGGATAGCGAAGCTTGAGTTGAATGTAGTTCCGTTATATTTCCAGATACCGCCAATAGATGGGTTTGTAGCATCACTAAAGCTACCAGCCCATCCACTGAAACTGTTCGCGAAATCGATACAAACATAACCAATACCTGTGCTACCCCAGTCATTCCAGGTAGAACCATTATCAATAGAATAAGAAAGCATTTGGTTTTGATTATCTACTGAAGCATAATAACCAGTTCCAGGGATATTGCAAATGTCATTTCTTCCTAAGTTACCAGTTGGTGTTGGAGTGATCTGAGCCCAGGTAGCACCACCGTCAAATGTTCTGTAAACTTCAAATGCCGAAGCGGTAGAAGCGTAAATGATACCGTTTAAAGGTGAAGAGAATGCCAGTTCAGTTACGGTTGAGTTTGGAGCAGATGCCAGGGAAGCAACGTTCCAGGTTTGACCAGCGTCGCTTGAACGGTAAATTCTTCCTTTGTTGGTTCCAAACCAAATATTGCTTGAGCCAAATTTGGCGTATAAATTAACAATACAAAATTCGCTAGCCAGAGGATCAGGAATGTTGGAACCAGGAACCTGAGTCCAGCTTGTTCCGCCGTTTGTGGTTCTCCATAATTCAAACTCTCCGTTTACAGGGTCACCGTTGGCAACACCGTCATTAGGTGTAAGAAACGATACCCAGTTGGCGAATGAAGTTGCAGTGTTGGTGTACATTCCCGGAGCTGTCATATTGGTCCAGGTTGCACCACCATTTGTAGTACGGTATAAAACACCACCACCCTGATTAGTAGGGGAGTATGGCGCGCTGCGTTGAAACGCAGAAACCCAGGCAGTGTTAGCATCAATACCTTCCATGTTCCCCAGTTGATAGTTGTTGGTATCCGGGAATACATTTCCAGAGTTATAAGAGGTTCCTCCATTGATAGTTCTTGAATACCAGTTGTAGTTTAATCCCGCATTCACCCCATCGTATCCTGAAAGCCAAACTACGCTTGGGCTAACAGCATCAATAAAACGGTGACCTGCACTTGTAACCGAAAAGGAGGCGTTTTGAGAAATAGTCCAACTCGGACTAGGTGTTTGCGCCAAAACAGTACCTACTGCTAGTGTTGCAAAAATGGAAAGTAATTGTTTTTTCATTGTCTGAATTTTGATTTAATTTGATAAAAATACTTATTATTATTTAAACTTTTTTAAAAATCTTCGTTTTAACACTATTTTATCACGCCAAAACCTCAACCAGTTGGGCTTTTAAGTGGTTTTCCCCTTTTTAAAACCACCCATAAAAGCTCGCTTGGTAAAGCGTTCTGTTTAGCGCTAAAAGACAGCGGTTTTTAAAGCTAATTTAAACCGTCAAGCCTTATTTAGCAAGGTAGACGCAACTAAATGGTGATGAAAACGATAGACAAAGGGTCTTGCCTGTTGAGATTTTGTTCTGCAATTTACGAAATAATTCGGCATCTTTTACAAAATAATACGGCACAGGAAGCACATTTTTTTCCAGTGGCCGGTATGAGCCAGATCATGTGTAAAATAGCTTTAGTATTTAAAAATAAACTACCTTTGCAAAAAAATTTTAATGATTAGTACAGATATAGTTATAGTTGGTGCTGGTCCTGTGGGATTGTTTGCGATTTTCGAAACGGGCCTTTTAAAAATGCGCTGTCACCTGGTGGATTATTTGCCGCAGATCGGCGGACAACTTTCTGAAATTTATCCTAAAAAACCTATATACGACATTCCAGGATATCCCTCGGTTCTGGCTCAGGAACTGATTGATAATCTACTTAAACAGGCCGAACCCTTTAAACCTTCTTTTACTCTTGGAGAGAGAATTGAGTCTCTCGAAAAAAGGGGAGAACGCGATTTTTTACTCAGCACTAACATGGGTACTCAAATCCAGGCCAAAGCGGTGGTTATTGCAGGAGGATTGGGTTGTTTTGAACCCCGCAAACCTGAAATAGCAGGTCTGGAAAATTTCGAGAACGGAAAAGGTGTTAATTATATGATCCTGGATCCTGAAAAATACCGTGATCAAAAAATGGTAATTGCAGGTGGTGGAGACAGTGCGTTGGACTGGACCATTTTTTTAAGCGATGTGTGCAGCGAACTCACTCTGGTTCATCGTAGCGAAAGCTTCAGGGGCGCTCCTGACAGTGTGAATAAGGTAATGCACCTGGCTGAAACCGGTAAAATAAACTTGTTACTTAACACTACAATCAGTTCGATCTCAGGTTCGGGCAAACTTGAAAAAGTTGAAACGCTCAACACCAAAACACAGGAAAAGCAAAGTATTGAGGCACAACATCTGATCCCTCTTTTCGGTTTAAGTCCAAAGTTAGGACCTATTGAAAACTGGGGTTTAAATCTCGATAAAAATGCCATTGAGGTAAACACTGACGATTACAGTACAAACATTGAAGGAATTTACGCCATTGGTGATATTAATACTTATAAAAACAAACTGAAATTGATTTTGTGTGGATTTCACGAAGCTGCCTTAATGAGCCACAGTGTTTATAAATACATTAACCCGGGAGTGAAGTACACCATGAAGTACACCACGGTTCAGGGAGTAAATGAATTTTAACCGATCTATTCCGTATTCTTTTTCTTCCGTGCGCCGCTCAGTTTTTTCTTTGCGGTCTTAACCTGACGTTTCTTGATAACTACCGCGCTTGAATTGGTTGATACGATATTTTTGTATTTTCTTTTCCTTCGCTTTAATTCAGTATCAATTTTATAGAGTCTGGTTCTTTCTCTACTGTTCTCGAAATTAATCACCACCTGCATTCTTCTTTGTTGTGTTTTTAAAAAATCAAAACCCATATACGTGCTTACCAATTGAGGGACCCGCGACTCCAGCCAGCAACATTCCACTTTGTTTTCATGTTCCATTTTACTTTTTAATTCCTCAAGTGAAGCTGGAGAGATTAGGTTGTATTTTGCAAGTTCTTTTGCCATCCTGAAACATTTTTTTTGCAGATAGATTTTTCTGTTGAGATCTGTAATTATCTCATCGCCCGAGACCCTTGTCATTGCCGACGGAGCAAATAAATTATTTGCAAGATCGTATTCGTAGTTTTTTTCGTAAACAGGTATCCGTTTTCTGATCTCTACCACTTCCTTTTTATAATTATCTCTGAGCAAATACCGGTAATACGAACTGATCTTAAATGGTTTCATTAGTGAATCAATATGAATACCCTTTTGCCAGACACGCAGCACTAGGTTACTGAGAAACATGTCCAAGTTTGCTTCTTTATTGCGAATCTCGGTGCTAATCGAATCGATCCGCGCAAAAACAACCTGATAGTCCACATTCAGTTTATCAAGTTTTTCCTGCATTTTCTTTTTAATCTGCACTGGCCGGTTGTAAGAGTTCTTTGTTGGAAGATAAAAATCCGTATGCCCCGCTTTTGAAGAAGCCACTTTTATACGCGAAGCAAGTTTTTTGTTTTCTTTTGATTCGGTTAAAATAAGTTCCGCCTGTTTTTTGAGGAAGACACTGTGTCTTTGGTTTTCTTCTAAAAGAAGATCCTGCTTGTGTTTGTTCTTTTTCTTTTGCAGCAAAAAATCTGTTTCCACATTTTTCTTACACTGTTTCAGGCTTTCCCCACATCTTTCGAAATTTATGAGAGCTGAATTCACTAAACCGACTTGTGATAATGAATCGCGAGTCTTCACGACCTGATCCAGATAATAAGCTCCCAAACCAAATTCACAATACGAGGTAATAAAACGGTTTCTTCTGTTGCTTTGCAAACTTTTCTCTTTGAGAATAGTCAGACTTTCTTCCCTGCTTCTGAACAGAGCACTGTCACAAGCCTCGCACACGACTCCTAGCCGCTGCTGGTTTTTATACATGTTTTTTGTCAGATGATAAAAAGCGCTGTCACATTCAAAATTGCGAAAGGTTTTATTATCCAGAAGTGTCCAAACCGGATCATCAGGATAGTGTGTTATGTAAAACAAGTTTGGATCCGTGAGATAAAAATCCTTATTAATCTCCCTGGTGTATTTTTCACGCACCCGCAGATTAAATAACGATAGAAGGTTAATAAACAAGCGATTAAAAAACCTTTGCCGGTATTCGTATGCCGGTTCTGTTTTACACATACTCCCCGGAAAAAAAGTTTTCGGCTTAATTTTCTTCTTTTTATACTTTGGTTGGATTTTTTCGAAGAGCCAGAGCAGAAAGCGACTGAACGGTTTGTATTCGTAGCTTTTGGAACCAGAAGCCCAGGTAACATCATAAAGGTACCAGAGACCATCCAATCGCACTGCATTCCAGGCGTGGTTATCTAAATACAGGGAATCGTTCACGTCAAAAATCTCGTCCTTCGCATAGCCGTAGATCATCACGTTGTTTATGCGGGCAAGGTGGCACATGGTATCCATCAGTATGGCATAATCCAGGCAAACGCCCCTTCTACGCCTGAGTATTTTTTTTATGTTGGTTTGTGGCGTTCCCTGAGAAGAAAAATAGACACTGTAATCGTACCTGATGTTTTGTGAAACCCAATTGAAGATCGCTTCAAATTTTTCAAACTCTGTGCTTTTACCCTGAGTTATATGTGTTACCAGTTCGGGAATATCATTTCCTGTGCCAGCCAAATGAGCAAGATCTTCTTGCCGCCTTTCCTGCGCATAAACGCCCGATAGAAACAAGAGTACAAAAAAATATGTGGCTAAACCCCGCAACAATCAGACCGTGTTTTCTAAAACAAAGTTGTGGTTTTTTATATTTTGTTGGAACACCACCCTCGCCTGAAAATTCCGACTCCAGTACGAAGCCAGATATTCCTGTTCTGTTTGTCCTGGCGTTGGGATCAGGATCATTTTTTTCTTATTGAGAACAAAAAAATCCATAAGGGTACTGTAACCGCTTCTGCAGATTACCGTTTCTGCATTCACGATCAGGTCACGCAGTTCATTCCCGAAAGCGTAATTTATCACTTGCACGTTTTTCGCCTCAGTTCTGAGTTCGAGATCCGAACCTCTTACTAAAACAATTTCGCCTGAAATGTTTTTAAATTTTTCAAGCAGCAATCTCTCAAGAACACTCCTCTGTGGTTCGGGACCTGAAAGTAAAATAAGAAAAGTTATTTTTCTCCGGACTACCTCTTCCGTCAAAACCGATAACGCACTTTTCGGACCGATGTATTTCACAGGAATCAGAATCTTCTCCGAATCACTTAACTGACCGGAAAGGCGGAGGTTCTTATCCTCATGATCAGGAACCCAAACCGTGCTAAAACGATGGATAAATTTTCTGTTGATCTGGTTAGCCATCCCCCAAAAAAAAGGTGTTTGTAAATTCAATTGATGCGTTATGAAAATGCACTCTACCTGCTTATGGTATAAACCAAAGCGGTTATCGCTTAATACCAGATCAATGTGATGTTTCGAAATAATTTCATTTAATTGTTTATTCTCTCTGCGAATGGTACTGTTTATTTTAGGCCATTGCAAAAGCAGTTTAAACCACACCGGCATTTTTTTTGAATAAGAAACATTGTAGGAGGGCAGATTTATTTTTTCAAGTTCGGGAAAATACTGCTCAAAAAAAGCAGCGTTAAGTTCGCTTACGCCAATGATGATTTTATTCTTGTTTTTAAATTTCTGAATAATTGGCACACAGCGGGAAGCGTGACCCAGTCCCCAATCCAGAGGCGCAATAAATATGGTGCGGTTAGAAATCAAAAATGCTTACCACAAGGTAAGCATTTTTAGGAATGTGAGTTAAAGTGCCGATTATCTCTTTTTTAAATGTGACTCATAAATCTCAATCCATTTTTGAGGACTGATTTTTGAAGCCAGTTCAGCAATGAGTTCAAATGGGATCTGATCTGGTTTTTTAAATCGGATACACCCTTTCCCCATGTCTAATTTTGTTTTGGAAACCTTAGCATACTCATCACTAAACCATTTGAGCAGCTCAGGATCAACATAAATTCCGAGGTGGTGCAGAGAAATAAAATTCTTTTGTGAAACAATACTCATAAAGCCTAAAGGCATTTTCGGGTTACAATGGTACCCATCGGGATACATGGAAAGGGGAACAACATAACTTATCATCCCCGACGCCATTACTTCCTTAAACCCTTCCGGCAAGCTCGCGGATATAGTCCTTCGCAAGTTTGTCATTGCAACCTTACGTTCCGCGGGCAATTGCTCCAGATAATCCTCTACCGTTTTATTTGCAGACGGCACCATTCAAAATACCTTTTTAAGCGTCGATTTTCGCGTATTTGGAGTTTTTCTCAATAAACTCTCTGCGCGGTGGAACTTCATCCCCCATAAGCATACTAAACACACGGTCTGCCTCCGCAGCGCTGTCAATAGATACCTGGCGTAGGGTACGCGTAGAAGGATCGAGTGTTGTTTCCCATAATTGAATGGCGTTCATCTCACCCAAACCTTTATAACGTTGCACATGCACACTGTCAGTTTTCTCTCCACCCAGTATTTTAATCTGATTATCGCGTTCAGTCTCGTTCCAGCAATACACCTGCTCTATTCCTTTTTTCACAAGATAAAGAGGAGGGGAGGCAATGTACACGTGACCTTTTTCAACCAATTCACGCATGTGGCGGAAAAAGAAAGTAAGGATTAAGGTAGTAATGTGAGAACCATCCACGTCGGCATCACACATGATCACGATCTTGTGGTAGCGCAATTTATCAAGGTTTAAGGCGCGTTCATCTTCTTTAGTTCCACGAAATACACCCAGTGCGGTGAAAATATTTTTGATCTCTTCGTTCTCGTATATTTTATATTCCAGTGCTTTTTCTACGTTCAGAATTTTTCCACGTAAAGGTAAGATTGCCTGAAAATCACGGTTACGACCTTGTTTGGCCGTTCCACCCGCTGAATCTCCCTCTACAAGAAATAACTCGCAGGCCAATGGATCACCACTCGCACAATCAGCCAGTTTACCTGGTAAGCCCGAACCATTCATCACACTCTTGCGTTGTACCATTTCACGTGCTTTGCGCGCCGCGTGGCGGGCAGTAGCCGCAAGAATAACTTTATCCACAATGGTTCTCGCTTGTTTTGGATGCTCTTCCAGATAGTTGGAAAGTGCTTCGCTAATCGCTGTATCAACAGCTCCAATCGCCTCACTGTTCCCCAATTTTCCCTTGGTTTGACCTTCGAACTGAGGCTCCTGAACTTTCACGGAAATAACCGCTGTTAATCCTTCACGGAAGTCGTCACCACTGATCTCAAATTTTACCTTGGATAATAAACCGTTTTTATCTGCGTAAGATTTTAAAGTACGTGTTAAACCACGTCTGAAACCCGCAAGGTGAGTTCCTCCCTCATGCGTATTAATGTTATTTACGTAACTCTGAATATTTTCGCTATAAGAACTGTTATACATCATTGCCACCTCCACAGGAATACTTCCTTTGTCGTTTTCGATGTAAATTGGTTCTTCAATTATTTTTTCTTTGGCATCGTCCAGGTAAAGAACGAATTCACGTAAACCACCCTGACTATAAAATGTTTCAGACAAAAACTCACCATTCTCATCTTTTGAGCGTTGGTCGCTAAGCGTAATTGAAATTCCTTTATTTAAAAAAGCTAATTCACGCATACGGTTAGCAAGCGTGGTATAATTGTATTCGTGAACAGAAAAAATAGTTAGATCAGGAGTGAACGTTTGAATAGTACCCCTGTAGGTTGTATCGCCAATTTCCTTAGCTGGATATAATGGCTTTCCTTCGCTAAATTCTTGTTTGGTAATTTTTCCATCACGGTGTACTTCCGTTATCATGAGTGATGACAATGCATTCACACAACTTACCCCTACACCGTGTAAACCACCGGATACTTTATAAGTATCCTTGTCAAACTTACCACCAGCGTGTAACACTGTCATTACCACTTCTAAAGCGCTTATTCCTAATTTCGGATGTATACCTGTAGGGATACCTCGCCCATCATCTTTTACGCGAATGGAATTATTTTCAAGGATATCAACTGTAATGTTTTTGCAATGACCGGCCAAAGCCTCATCGATGGAATTATCAACCACCTCATAAACTAAATGATGCAGACCTTTAAAGCCTGTATCTCCAATATACATCGAAGGACGCTTTCTAACTGCTTCTAACCCTTCTAAAACCTGAATATTATCGGCTCCGTAATTCCCTTTTTCTGTTGTAACTTCTGACATAAATAGCTCTATCTGTGTTTTTTAAATATCCTTTAAATATACTGAAAAATTGCGGATTTGAGGCGTAAAAATTACCTAAATGTTACTAACAAAATGTTAAAAATCTGATGTGAAAATTTAGTTTATTTTTGCGCCAAAGCTTTTGTATGATTTGGAACACCTTACGTTACCTCATTGCCTTTTTTTTACCGGTATTTTATAAGCGGATACAGGCCAAAAACATAGATAAATTAAACGTAAAAGGCCCGGTTATCATTGCTATGAATCACCCCAACGCCTTTACCGACCCTATTTACATTACCTACCTTTCTTATCCTCTGCGTGTAAACTATCTCGCCAGGGGCGATGCCTTTAAACCCGGGCTGATAAGCTATTTGTTGGAAAAAATAGGAATTGTGCCCATTTTCAGAATCCAGGATGGTGGTAAAGAAGGTTTAAAGAAAAACGACGAAACCTACCAAAGGGTAAATTACCTTTTGAGCAAGAATGGCAAGATGATCGTTTTTGCAGAAGGACTCTGTATTCAGGAAAGAAGGTTGCGCCCTCTCAAAAAAGGGGTCGCCAGGATGGTTTTTGGGGCTTATGAGGCCTTAAAATCGGATAATTTGATAGTAATCCCCATCGGCGTGAATTACAGTCAGCCTGATAAATTCAGGAGCACAGTGTTTTATAATATAGGGGAGCCTATTCCGGTGAAGGATTTTATAGAAGACTATAAACAGAATCCGGCCAAAACCCAAAACCGTTTTCTACAGCACCTCGAACCTAAAATGAAGGAGCTTATTACCCACATTAACGATAAAAACAACGATCAGGTTGTACTTCACGTGGAAGAGCTCTGCAAGAAAACTATTTTAAAGAAAAAAGGTCTCGATTATAAAAATCTCGCGCACGACTTTTTGGTACTGAAAGAACTCACCGAAAAAGTGAATCTGGCTTCTGAAAAAACACCTGAATTGGTGGGAGAGTTTAGAAGTGAATCAGCGTCATACTTTGAAGAACTTCATAAAAATGGCCTCAGGGACTGGTTAGTTGACCCCGAACGAAATAAAAACGTAAACTGGTTAAACGTGTCGTTTCGTATCCTTTTAATCGTCATTGGCTTTCCTCTTTATCTTGCAGGACTCATTGGCAATTACCTTCCGATGGTTCTTACACACCGTATCACAAAAAAAAGCATTAAACACGCCGAGTTTTATTCTTCCATTGCAATTGGGGTAGGCATGGTGGTCTTCTGGCTCAATTACCTGTTCTTCTTTTTTCTTATTTACGCGTTATCACCCTCGGTTTTATGGCCTGTCTCCATTTGTTTTCTTCTGGCCATGTGTGCCTGGTTCAGCCTGTATTACCATCCTTTTCTGGTTAAAACCCGCGGCATGATCCGCACCCTGAAAAACCCAAGCTTGGTGACCAAACTATCGCTGAAAAGGGAAAAATTGCTATCTTTAATTAACAAATTTTAGAAAACTTCACCAATACTTCGGCACGCAGTTTGCGTTTAACAGGTATGAAAAAGAAAAAACATATTGCTTTAGTTTCGGGCACCGCCCTTGCGCTGATCGTGTTATGTTCCGCTAATTTTAATACCGACAGAACTCAACAGATTTCACAGAACATCGTAGAATCTCCAGCCATGGATCAGTTACCGGTAAAAAACAACATTGCTTTTAAAGAAGGTGAGTTACTTACTTACAGAATGCATTATGGAATGCTTAATGGTGGCATCGCCATTCTGGAAGTAAAACCTGATATCATAAACGTGAATGGAAGAAAAGTTTACCACATTGTGGGCAGCGGTTACTCTACCGGTGCTACCGATTGGGTGTTTAAAGTCCGCGACCGTTATGAAACCTACATGGATAAGGATGCTTTATTGCCCTGGTTATTTGTAAGGCGTGTGGACGAAGGTGGTTATAAATTCAGTCAGGATTATGTATTTAACCACTATACCAAAAAAGTAGATGTAGGCAATAATGAAAAGTTCGATGTGCCCAACGGAATCCAGGATATGGTGAGTGCGTTTTATTCAGCAAGAAATCTTGATCTGAGCAATGCCAAAGAAGGTGACTTATTCACACTCAACTGTTTTTTGGACAAAGAAGTATGGCCTTTAAAAATAAAATTCGTTGGTAAAGAGGTAATATCGACCGACATTGGAAAATACCGTTGTTTAAAATTTAGACCGATAGTACAAAAAGGAAGAATTTTTAAGAAAGAGGAAGACCTCAACGTGTGGATCAGTGACGATAAGAATCACATTGTGATTCGTGCTCAGGCCGATGTATTGGTGGGAAGTATCCGTATGGACATTACCAGTGTAAAAAACCTCGCTAATCCAAGTAGCAGAGTTAATTAATGTTTTCCGTTTTTAGTATGTACCCCTGATAGAGTTTTGAAACCTGTGAGGGGTATTTTTATTTTAGAGAAGTCTCTTGAGAATTTCTCCGAACCTGTACATATCCTCATACGAATTATAAAGTGGAATGGCCGCACAACGAATAACGTTAGGCTCGCGCCAGTCAGGTATTACACCGTTTTCAATAAGTTTATTGTACAAAGCCTTGCCGTAACCATTTGCTACAATGGATAACTGACATCCCCTGTTTTCTTTCGGGGTGATAATCTGCAGACAATTGTTTTTTTGTTTGTTGATGTCGTGTATAATAAATTCAAGGTATGCGACCAGATTTTTACTTTTCTCAATCAGGGCATCCATGCCTACTTCGTCAAAAATATCCAGACTGGCTCTGCAGGCAGCCATGCTAAAAACAGGTGCATTACTTAACTGCCAGCGCTCAGCGGTTTCCATTGGCACAAAGGTACTGTCCATAAGAAAACGCGTTTTTTTATCATGACCCCACCAGCCAGCAAAAATCGGCAAATCGGTATTATTCAAATGTTTTTGGTGAACAAAAGCTCCCGCAACACTGCCGGGTCCGCTGTTGAGGTATTTATAACTGCACCAGGCGGCAAAATCCACGTTCCAGTTATGTAGTTCAAGTTTAATGTTTCCTGCGCCATGCGCCAGGTCAAAACCCACAACAGCTCCGGCTTTGTGGCCGGCCTCTGTAATGCGTTTCATGTCAAATACCTGTCCGGTAAAATAGTTCACACCACCAATCATGATCAGGGCGAGCGAATCTTTGTTTTTTTCGATGGCAGATAAAATATCCTCTTCACGGATGTGGTATTCCCCGTCACGCGGAGACACTTCCACCAATGCTTCTTCAAGCGTGAAGCCGTGAAATTTTATCTGCGATTGCAATGCATATTGATCGCTTGGAAAAGCTTTTGCTTCACATAAAATTTTAAACCGTGTTGTTGTAGGACGGTAAAACGATACCATCAGCAAATGAAGGTTTACGGTCAGTTGATTCATCATCACGGTTTCCTCCGGCAAGGCCCCCACAATACGGGCCATTTTTTCGGTGAGAAATTCATGATAGGAGAGCCAGGGATTTTCCGCAAGAAAATGTCCTTCCACACCATACTTCGCCCAGTCGTTCAATTCCTGTTGAATGTAAGACTGTGTTGTTTGCGGTTGCAGTCCCAAAGAGTTGCCCGTAAAATAAACCACTTCCCTTCCCTCGTGTTGCGGAAATAAAAAGCGTTTCCGGTATGCGCTCAGTTTATCCTGTTTATCTAAATTTTTGGCAAAGGCCAGGTCGTTCTGAAAATCTTGTTTAATATCTACCACTTGTGACATGAATCTGTTATTCTGAGGCATAAATGTAGCCATAAAGCTAATTGTATACAAAATCAATCCATTTTTATTATATTTTTGTCTTAACCAAAATCTCCGGTTATTTAATCCTTTAACTTTTAACACCATGCGTTTCTTTTTAATTGCACCATTTGTTTTATTAGGTCTTGGTCTGAAGGCTCAGGCATTTATAAAAAACACCGCCAACAAAGCCCTCTCATTCAGAGAGATTCAACTGCAATTTGATCAGTTTAAAAAAACACATGATCTGACTACTGAAAAATACTGGAAACATTTTAAACGGTACGAAAGCGACATGCAATTGCATACCAACGGTCATGGTGAGCCTGATGGGTTTGCCGATTATGTTCAAGCTGCCATAGCGGTTGCCGAAGAAAAAGAACAAAGTCGTACGAGTGCGGCTCCCTGGTATCCTTCAGGGCCGAATGTGCTTCCTAACAACCTAACAGGATACATGGAGAACGGAATTGGCCGTGTAAATTGTGTGGCCTTTCATCCTACCAACCCTTCCATCTTTTTTGTAGGTGTAGCTCAGGGCGGTGTCTGGAAAACCACTAATGGAGGCGTTTCTTACACACCTCTCACCGACAATTTACCTATTACCCGCATCAGCGATATTCTGATCGATCCTAACAATACCAACACCATGTACATTTCGGTGTGTGATTTTGAATACATTGGTGTAGGTTTGTATACCATTGGAAGAAAACGTCACACACACTATGGTCTGGGAATTTACAAAACCACTGATGGCGGGGCAACCTGGGCTCCAACGGGCTTAACGTTTCAGTTAACGAACGGGGACGCTTCCCTAATGCGTAAAATTGTAATTAATCCTGCAAATTCCAACGAACTTGTAGCCTGCGGTGTAAGTGGCATGTATAAGTCAACCAATGGTGGTACCAGTTGGACAAAAAAACTGGATTCTCTTTTCTGGGACATGGTGCAGGATCCGGTGTCACCTAATGTGTTATACGCCGCTACCGGCTGGGTAAAAAATTCTAACATGGGGCACGCGGGTATTTACAAATCCATCGATTTTGGGAGTACCTGGACGCTGATGAATACAGGTATGACACTTCAGGGTGTTATACAAAGAATTAAACTCGCAGTAGCACCGAGCAATCATAATTATGTGTACGCCCTTTGCTGTGATAACACCGACGGTTTTTATGGCATCTACCAAACCACCAACGCTGGTTCTACCTGGACTTATAAGGCCCCTGTTCTCAACATCCTGGAATACGATCAGGGCAATAACAGCGGCGGCCAAGGCCCATACGACCTGGCTCTCTGTGTTAACGCCACGGACGAAAACACCATTTACACCGGAGGAATTAACCTTTGGGGTTCTTCCGATGGAGGAACCAATTTTAACCCTATCAGTCACTGGACCTTGCAGTATGGCCCCACCCTGCACGGCGACATTCATTACATCGATCGTCAACCCGGCACCTCCAACATTTTTGTGTGCAGCGATGGCGGAATCTACAAAACTTCCAACCTGCAAACCGGAAGCTGGAGCGGCAGCTGGCCAACTGTGTGGACAAAACTTAACGATGGCATGCAGGTTACTTCCTTTTACCGTTTGTCGAGTTCAAGAACCATGTCAAGCAGACTGCTCGCAGGCGCACAGGACAATGCCAGTTTTTATTACGACGGAAATAACTGGAGCACCGTGTTTGGTGGAGACGGTATGGATAATTACGTAGACCCTCAGAATATAACAGCAATGATAGGTTCGAGTCAGTATGGTAATTTTTATTACAGCAACAATAGCGGAAGCACGGGAAACTACATTAACACTAATCCTAACAACGAAAGTGCCGAATGGGTAACTCCCATTGTGGCAGATTACAATCATCCGGGCGTACTTTACATTGGAAATGAAAATATAGTAAAATCTACCGATGGCGGACAGAACTGGAGCAGCCTGACCGCTCTGACCACAGGAACCGGCACGGAAATAAGTGCTTTGGCTGTTTCTAATACCAATAGCAACGTCATTTATGCCTGTCGTCGCGTGCGCTATGAACTCAATACCAAAGGCATGGTCTTTCGTACAACTAACGGAGGCAGTACTTTTTCCAACATCACTTCCAACTTGCCCGATACTCTTTATTACACAGGTATTGAGGCAAGTCCAAGCAATTCGAACGAAGCCGTTGTGTGTATGGCAGGATTTGCTGCCGGTTGCAAAGTGTTTAAAACAACAAACGGGGGAACGTCCTGGACCAATATTTCCTACAATTTACCCAACATTCCTGTAAACTGTATAAAATATACACCAAGCTCCGGACAACTGCTGGTAGCTACCGACCTGGGAGTTTATGTGTTGAATACCGGCTCTACCAGCTGGTACAGTTATAGTCAGGGCTTACCTAATGTAATCGTAAGTGATATCGAATTTAACCAGGCCATGAATAAGATTTACATTTCTACTTTTGGGCGCGGCATCTGGGAAACCAGTTTAAGCCTCATATCCGGGATTGACAAAAACGAACTTTTCAAAACACTTGATTTTTCTGTTTACCCGAGTGTGAATACAGGGATCTTCTCTCTTGAATTACCAGAACTGAATTCTAAAACCCGACTCACTGTTTTCGATATTTCAGGGCGTACTGTTTACAGCGCTGATCTGAAAGAAAACAAAACCGAGATTAAACTGGCTGTACTTCCAGGTACTTACTATGTAAGGGCTGAGAATGAAAAGTCGATGGGTGTAAGAAAGGTGATTGTAGAGTGAGGGTCTTAAAAAAACAAGTCTACTCCCCCTTCAGTTTTTCCCACTTACTTTTAAAGGTGTAGGCCAACACGGTGGCACGTTGTTTGGCCATATCGGCTTTTTCGCCGAAGAATAATCTGTCTACGGTGGCGGTAAAAATGCGCAGCCAGGTGTCGAATTGATGCGCTTTTATAGGAAGATGCAAATGTTTGTCGAATACATTGGTCTTGTAACCCTCTTCGTCTAGCAACACAAAACTCCAGAAATGAACGATGTGTGGCACGTGTTTGGGAAAATCGATGCCGGCAAATACGACCTGCATGTCTTCTAATTTCAGGAGTTCGGAATAAAAGGAATTTACCAGTAATTCGATATCGGCCTTGGAACTAATGTCGTTCATAAGCCACAAAATTAGGGATAATAAAAAGAAAATCAGATCAATTCGGGCGAATCTCCGGTTCGCGCTCTTCCGTAACCAACGTAGGGCGAATTTCAGGCAGAACCTCTGATTCCACTACTTCGGAGGCAGGCCTTCTGTGTTTTTTCTTCACCACCGGTTCTGCCTTAAGCTCTGCGCCTGTAGTGTTGCCACTATCGGAAGAGGAACTTTGTGCAGGTGGATTTACAGAGGCCGCCGCCACGTTTTGAGCAGGGAGTTGCTGGCCTGGCGCGTTTTTTTGATCGGGTGTACTTGCTGTGGGAAGTGGTTCCGCAACATGTTTTTGTTCGATAACAGCGTTGGTATTAGATTTTTCCGGTGTTTTTGACTCAGGTACAACACTTTTATGAAGGGCAGGTACAACACTTGCTTCCGCCTTCTGATCGGTAGATTTTGGATTCTTAATGCTGATGAAGTTAACCAGCAAGAAAGAAAATAAGATGACGATCACCCCAAAAACAACAGGCAAAACCACATTGCGGTTTAGCGTAATGTTAAGACTTTTCATCCGGCTTTCGCGTTTAAAAGTACTCTGGGCGCTGTTGTAACGCTCAAAATTTTGCCAGGCCTCCTCGTTGAAAGGAAGCGCATGATCATTTAATTGTCTGCGGAGGTTACGCTCGTCGATTTCGTAGGTAAAATGATTACTCATGCCCTTATGTTTTTAAAACTTTTCTCAATGTTTTTCTGAAAATTGAACCGTGCTTTTTCAAGGTTGCTTTTAACGGTTGCTTCGCTGGACTCAAGCAAAGTAGCCGCTTCCGTCAGGCTAAAGCCGTCGATAACGTGCAGGTTAAAAATTAAACGCTGAGAAGGGACCATTTGTTGAAGACCTTTGATCAGCTGTTCAGTTTCAATATTGTTAAAGTCTATAAGTTCGTTGTTGTCGAACAGGTTATAATTTCGGGAAGGTTCCTGGCCGGTGGCATGAACCGTGCTGGACACATAATATTCACTACGGATGTTTTTAACGTAGTTTACACACTCCGCAATAAATTCCTTCTTGAAAAACGCTTCCAGATCAGACGGGTTTTGGGAAGAGCGCTGGTGCTGCAGTTTCTGGAAGCAGGTGGCAAAGCCCACATTTATCATATCCGCAGCCTGTTCCTGATTTTTGGCGTAACGGTTGGCAATGGCCGCCAGTTTTCCGTAATACGTGTCAAAGGCCTCTTTTTGTGCGGCTTTGTCGTTCTTTTGCAGTGCAGTTATCAGGTCGTTTGCGGACATGAATCGGGTTTTATGTGCTAATTAAACGTAAATAAAACTTAAAAGTTTCATTTTTGAGGTTGACAGCTTAAAAGTACGGTAAAAATTTTGGGATTAAAAACCAAAAAACGGCTTCCTTCCTGCCTTTTGAAACAAAACAGGTCATAATTTGTTCGTTCTACTTAAAAATAGTTTTGATACTTACAACTCCTTTTTTCTCTTTTTTTTTGAAATTTATTAGTTCGCTGTAAATCAAGCTAATTGAGGGTTATCACGAGTTATGAGCAATTTTGTAATGTTTAAAACTTGGGTCGGCTGTTAATTCATTTGTCTATCTATTGGGGCTATTTTTGTATTTATTTGCATTAGTGATTAACTAAAACTTAACAACCTCTAAATATTTAAAGAATTTAAAACTATGACAGAACCTATACTCGTCGAAAATAAGGATAGATTTGTACTCTTCCCTATCAAGTACAAAGACATCTGGGAGTTTTATAAAAAAGCAGAAGCCAGTTTCTGGACGGCGGAAGAAATTGACCTTGCTTCCGACATTGCAGATTGGAACAATAAATTAAACGATAACGAAAAACACTTTATAAAACACGTTCTTGCCTTTTTCGCGGCAAGCGATGGCATAGTAAACGAAAACCTGGCTGTTAACTTCCTGAATGAGGTACAATACCCTGAAGCCCGTTGTTTTTATGGATTCCAGGTAATGATGGAGAATATTCATTCCGAAACCTACTCTTTACTGATTGATACTTATATAAAGGACCCTTCTGAAAAGGATCATTTATTACATGCCGTAGATACGGTGCCTTGTGTGGGTGAAAAAGCCCAATGGGCGCTGCGCTGGATTAACAACGGTTCTTTCGCTGAGCGTTTGATCGCTTTCGCGGCCGTAGAAGGCATCTTCTTTTCGGGTTCTTTCTGCTCTATTTTCTGGCTTAAAAAACGTGGTTTAATGCCAGGTTTGACTTTCAGCAACGAATTAATTAGCCGCGACGAAGGTTTACATTGCGATTTTGCCTGTTTACTTTATGCTTCGCACGTTAAAAATCAATTACCAAAAGAACAGGTAACCAAAATCATTGTGGATGCCGTTTCCATTGAGAAAAAATTTGTGGTAGACGCTATTCCTGTTAAATTAATAGGCATGAACTCAGACCTGATGTGCCAGTATATTGAGTTTGTGGCCGATCGCCTGCTTGTAGCCCTTGGCTGCAGCAAATACTACAACGCGTCAAATCCGTTTGATTTTATGGACATGATTTCACTTCAAGGAAAAACCAATT
>CAZMHW010000021.1:0-18275 GCA_964566105.1 uncultured Akkermansia sp. | reverse complement strand
CTCCCTGTTTATTCCAAAAATTGACCCCAGAATTGACCCCAGCGTGATAACTATTTTATGTGGAGCAAGCTAGTCGTTGTAATTTTAAATTGATTAAAACCAGCACTTATGGCACTAAAAATCAGTTTAAAAAGACCAGACCAAGAAAAATCGACACTCCTAATTAGGTTTTCAAAAAACGGTACCCCTTTTAAGTTTTACACCGGTAAAACCATCATTTCTAAGCATTGGGATGGTGAAGAACAAAAGGTGAGTAGTAAAGCCGAAAATTATAAATTAATCAACCGCTATCTTGAAAATTTTGTCTATGAGCTAGGAGTGATTATTGACCGGTACGATGCTCAAAAATTAAGACTAAATCAGGATGCAATAAATGAAGAGCTCGATAAAATTTTTAATCGGCAAATCATAAATACTAAAAAAGTTGACGTTTTCGACTTTATTGCATTTTACGATACGTTTATAGACAATCGTCAGCATTATGCTAAACCCACTAAAACTATCCTAAAGCAAAACAGGAAACATGTTATTTGTGCTATGGGATTAGTTAGCAAATCTGAACTTACAAAATATAACAGTTTAACAACAAAGAAAAGAGGGACAATGGAATTAATTCCTTCCATTAAATTACCCTTTGAGCAAATTGATAAAGCTTTCTTTGAAAAGTTCATAAAATATCTTCATACTGCGACATTTACAAAAAAAATAAGAGGAGTTGAAGTACAACTCAACTACAAGAAAAATTATATAACAAAACATATTAAACGTTTACGACAAGTTGTGGATGATGCCATGGAAGATGGATTAGTGAAACCATTCTCAATGAAAAAATTTAAAACCGAAGATGAGGATGTTGATTCCATTTATACTGATATAGATGCTTTGCAGGCATTCGTAGACCTAAATCTATTCGGTATGGAAAAGCTTGCCTGTGACAAATATGTATTAAATTGTTTTTTAGGGATGCGTTTTTCTGATCTCAATGGGCAGCTTGAAAAGCACATGTTTCAGGAAAAAGTCATCGAAGGGGTAAAACACGTAATTTATATAGGTCGACAAATTAAAACCGATAACCGCGTGGAATTTCCCTTGCATCGCAATGCAGTGGCAATTCTAGAGAAATACGATTATAATATGCCGAAAATAAGTGAAGGCTATTTTAACCGTGTAATCAAAGAAATTGCCAAACGCGCCGGACTTACAGCCCTATTCCGTAAACGTGAAACACGGGGAAGCAACGAAACTCTTTATAATGACATACCAAGCTATGAATTAATTAGCAGTCATACAGGCCGTAGAAGTTTTTGTACAATTTATTACAGTGCCGGTTGGCCAATTCAGGCAATTATGGCAATTAGTGGTCATAAGACAGAGGAAGAATTCTTGAAATACGTAAAGGCAGGAGTAAAAATAGAAGTTTTAGTAAGTCATTTAAGTAAAATACCAGATCTTAGAATAGAAAATCGCATGAAAGTGGCATAATTACTTTTGGTACTTACAGGATAACTTAAGTAAGAAAATTTTGAATTACTTAATATCTCCTAACCAAGCATCCACAAGTATCTGGAAAGTACTCATATTAGTCAAAAAGAACAAGACGCAGCAAATAGCTGCAAAGAAATAAAAGACAAAGTACATGAGCGCAAGGACACCAATTGTTGCAAAAGCACTGTAATCTAATTCTCGTCTGATGACTTTAAATTCAGCAACTATAAACCAAACCAGTATACCAAGGCCTATAATTACAAAAACAATCGCATATAGGTCAGAGACTTCGCTTACAAATAGTAAGGGTATATATAGAAGTTGGACCGGCCCGGTAACATACATCTGAATAAAAAAGCTTCGCTTAAACGTTGATTTGGCAAAACCTTTGTATTTAAATAATTGCAAAATGAATGCACAAGAGATTGGAAAACTCACCAAGAAAACGGTAATGCCCCAGATAATACTTAAGCTATTGAGGCTTTTATAGGCAGTTAAAATTGCTCCTTCTGTAAAACCATAAAAATAAGTGTTAATAATGAAGTAATAAGGTAGAATTCCCGTTATAACCCAAAAAAGGACGGGCGGACTGTATTTGTCATGATCCGCATCCAATTCGTGGGACTCCCTTAGGTTAATGTAATCCACTACCCAGGTAGGCTTCACCAGTACTTTGAAAAACGTTTTTGGGATCAGAATGATCTGAGCTACGTATTCAAAGAGTGCTTTACTTATTGTAGATGTATCTGTTTTTATCTCCATTAAAGCGTTTTGGTACAAGGTAAATTTAACCATTTTGAGACTTTATCATTCTCAATTTCACAGTTAAATGATGAAGTCAACCCAAAAGAGTAAAGGTTACCCTAAAAAACCTCTCTTTTTAATGCGAAAGAACTACAACTTCCCGCTGAAAAGGTCCGCTTCACTGTTTATTTAGTTGAGTGTTCCGGCTCATATCATGAATCTAACGGCTATGAACTAGCTTCTATTTATGCAGAAGTCGAACCTTATCTTACCCCTGAAAGGCAGAAAATCACAAATGTGTGCTCCTTAAAAGGATTAACGGTACACAACGATTTCGTGTAGTAAACTATTGCTTCTTTTTACTTTCAATCAAAAGATAATTTACTCTGTACATTTTGTGCGCAAAATCATATGAGTGAACTGCCTTATCTGGAATCTCAGATTTAAGCTCCTCATCTACTAAACGGCAAAATTCTTTATTTTCCGAAAAGGAAGACTTTAAATTATCATTCGTTAATCTTTTTATCTCGCCTTTTAGACCTCTACTAAAATAAAACACCGGGTCTTTCTCTACGGTTATCCCGTTGAGAACTACCTTGCTTAATTTATACACGTATATGTCAAGTTTTTCTATGATCTCATATTCTTTATTATCATAGAAGCGCCATGTCTTACTATTGCAATCTCTGTACGCAAATATATTGGCCTTCAGGAATGTCTTTTTCTTTCCTTTATAAATCACCTCAAATGATTCTCTTGTAAAAAAATCATGTTTCTTAAAGTCTTCATGATCCTTTTTACACTCTTCTTCTTCAACAAGTTTATTGTTCAGAAAATCCTCTGCTGATAAATAAATCCCACTTGTTACGACATGGCTTTGGGCAAAAATTCTGCACGAAGAGATAAATATGAGAAGGACTAAAACTTTTAATTTCTTCATTGCTTTATTATTTAAAGTAATTCATTAGTGTAAACCACCAAGTTACAACATAATTCTAAAGGAATTCTGTAGTTTGTCAATGAAATAGGTCTTAAGTTATTCAACTTGAAGCACAACGAATGAATTAGGTTTTATTGACGGTCGAGGTCGTGTATTTTCTTTTGTAGCAGCAGGTGTTTCTCCATATTCAGCGGTTGGCAAAAAAAGTTGGTGTGTTGTTTTATCAAGTGCAATCGTCCTTGCCCCTTTTTGTGTAGCTATTGTTTCCAAAACACTGTATTTATTTTCATTTTCTTGTTTTATTACTGTAATTGATCCTTCCCCATTTGAACAAAAAATGTGTTTTTTCACTTCGTCAAAAGCAACACCATCGCACCCATCACCAATTGGAACAGTTGTAACAACTTTTCCATCCTCAGTATTTACAACAACCATCATTTTATTTCCGCAAACAGAAAACAAACGGTGATTTTTATTATCAAAAGCAAGACCTGTTGGCTCTTCTCCGGGAGCAATTGACCAATTTTTTTCTACTTTTAATGTAGTTGCATTGATAAGCGTAATACTGTTTTTGTCTTCGATATTTACATAAATTTTTCCCTTGCCATCAGTCACCGAAAATTCAGGTTTCCCTTCCAGTTTTATAGTTTCAACAACTTTATTTGTATTAGCATCTATAACTGTTGCGTTATCAGTTCTACCATTGTAAACAAAGACTCTATGAGAAAATTCATCATATAAAATAGCATCGGGGTTAACTCCGGTTACTTTTGTTTTAGTGATTAACTCTAGCGTTTTAAGGTTAAATACCGTAACAGAAGTGTCTTTTCCGTTACTGATAAATCCTTTGTTCAAATCATTGGCTATCGCGATTCCGTGAACACCTTTTGTGTCTGCTATCGTAGACAGCAATGTTCCAGTTTTTATATCCAATACCTGTGTTACTGTTCCGTGAGAAATAAATAATCGTTGTGTTGGCTCATCAACAATTAAATAATCCCAACCACCATCCCCAGCGGTATTCCACCTTTTTGAGACCTTATATTCTGAAGTTGTAGTTTGAGCACAAAAAATAGTTGCCGTAAATACAGTTGCAATTAGAATGACTAGCTTTTTCATTTTATTCATTGTTTTACGTTTTTATAAATTACTCTCATTAAACTTGGGAAGACCAATAATAACATTGGCAAGCCCGCAATAAAACCACCAATTACAGCAACCGCCAACGGTTGTTGCATTTGTGCTCCTAAACCAATTCCCATCGCTAAAGGCGTTAGCGCCAAGATTGCGCCAATTGCTGTCATTAATTTTGGACGAATTCGCAGTGCGATTGCATAATTAATAGACTGATCTACATCACCGCTAATTTTAAAATTAGCCTTAAACTGATTAACAGTAAAAATGGCATTCTCGGCGATAATACCAACTATCATAATTATGCCAGTGTAACTACTCACGTTTAATGGAATGCCGACTAAGTATAACGCGATTATGCAGCCGCATATACCCATTACCGAAATGAAAAGAATTAAAATTGAGATCAACCACTCTTTGAATAGAAACATTAATACTGCAAAAACTAATAAAGTTGCCATTGCCAGAATTAATAATAATTCACCAAACGATTTTTGTTGTTCAGAATAAGCACCTCCGTAAACAATAGTGTAACCATGCGGGAGTGGTAACTCAAGCTTTAGTTTTGCTTTTATTTCCTGAATGGCACTTCCCAAATCTCTATTATCTAAACGTGCAGTTACGGCAATAACTGATTTTAAATCTTCACGCCGTTGTTCAACTTCTCCGGGTATTATTTTCACATCGCAGAAAAAGGACAATGGCCGGGTACTTCCATCAGGTAGAAAGATGAGTTTACGCTTTAGATTTTCTAAATCATTGTCTTCGTAATTTGTAAAACGCATTAATATTCTTCGCATTTGCTCGCCATCCTGTAACTGTCCTACTTGAATCCCTCCCGTCATTGCTGCTTGCGCTGGGGATGGCATTGGCATATTTGAGTTCATACCTAAAGCAACACCCCCAGTGTATGCCGACAATTGAGTTTGAAAATCGGTTAATGCAATTTTAAATTGATTCAATTTTTCTTGATTAGGAATAAAAATTAATGAAGGGCCAGCGGCTATAAGTCCATTATTTACATCGGCAATACCTTTTATCTGTTGCAGTATTGGTTCGGCTTCTGCGGATAACTTTCGTAACACAGCATAATCATCGCCGAAGATTTTAATTTCAATTGGTTTTGAAGTACTCATTAAATCTCCCAATAAATCGGAGATACGCTGTCCAAAAGAAATATCCATAACTGGAACTGAAGCCCCAATTTCACTTCTTAAATCTGAGATAACTTCAAACGTATTTTTCTTTCTATCTTTTTTTAATTGAATTAAATAGTCACCTTCTGTTGGCTGAACTGATCGAAAAGACATTGCTGTTCCTGTTCTCCGCGAATAGGTTTCCACATCAGGATGCTTCAGTATTATTTTTTCCATCTCTCTACACAACCTGTCCGTTTCTTCAAGCGCTGTTCCAGGTGGCGAAAAATAATCTAAGACGATTGAACCTTCATCTAAATCAGGCAAGAAACCAGTTTCTAATTTCCCAGAAGCTATCCAAGCAGAAAAAGCAAGTACAATCACAAATAGAAATGCTATTGCTGGTTTTTTAAAGAACCAAGTAAGCCACCTCAATTTTTTCACCGCTGATTCAGGATCATGATGATGTGGCTTCAAAGAAGCTCTATATCCCACAATAAGATGGAAAACAGGTAATAATAGCCAAGTCACTAAGAATGAGGTTATCATCGTTATCTGCATGGTATCTGACAATTCTTTGAAAAAAGAACCGGCCAAGCCGCTCATTAAACGAAATGGAAAGTGAATAACAATTGTAGCCAAGGATGATCCAATCATTGCTGGAAATAATCCTTTAATTGATTCCTGTACTATTGTGTACTTACTTTTTTCTGGATGATCTTCATGCCCTCGATAAATTTGTTCTATAATAACAATAGCATCATCAATTATTAAACCAATGGATGCCGCCACTGCCCCCAATGACATAATGTTAATAGTAATTCCAACAATATTAAGAACTAACATTGTAAAGGCAAGTGTTACGGGTATGGTAAGCATCACAACCAAACTTGCCCTCCAAGAGCGAAGGAAAAGAATCATAACAATAATAGCTAAGAATAAACCTTCATAAATGGTTTCAATTACACTACTAATGCTATCTCCAACAAAAGCACTTTGATTATAATAAGATTTAAGAATATACCCTTTAGGAAGAAGTTTTCTTATTTCACTCGCTTTGGCCTCGGCATCTTTAGAAAAATCAAGTAGATTAACTCCCGATTGTTTTACCAAATCTATTAAAACAGCACTTCCGCCATTTGAATTAATTTTAATAAACTCTTGCTGCTCTTGTATTTCCACTTTTGCAACGTCCTTAAGTTTTACAATTCTGTTGCCGTCATTTTTTAAGATAACGTTTTCTAATTCGCCAATATCATTTACACGGGTATCAGTAAGATTTAAATACAATCGCTTATAGTCAGACATATATCCGTTTGATAAAACGAAATTGTTATTATTAAAAGCGTTAATTAATGTATTTGGTGACAAACCGAGAGAAGATAATTTAATCGCATCAGGAATAACTACATATTCTTTTGCTTTTCCTCCCCTAACAATAACATTTGATATTCCTTTTATTTGAGATAATAAAGGTCGAAGCATTAAATTAGCTTCATCACGCAATGCCACTTGGCTATGAGTTTTACTTTCTAAGGTTAAACCATAAACAGGGAACACCGATTGGTTCATTGCTTCTGAAGTAACGTTTACACCTGATGGTAAAAAATTTTTTATTTCGTTGATCCTGCTTTCTAATTGCGCTTTAGAATTGTAAATATCTACGCCCCACTCAAAAAAAACATCAATTGTTGTTGCTCCTCTGCTTGTGTTTGTTTTAACAACAGTGACACCTTTGACTTTTTTTACTGCACTTTCTAAAGGTTTAGTAACAGTAATCATCATTTTGTCAATGGGCAATTGACCTGCATCAGCAATTACTGTAATGCGGGGGAACAGAACTTCAGGAAATAAATTGGTTTGCATTCGGGTATATGAAAATATACCAGCCATGAGCAATAGTAAACCAATAAATAAGATTGGTTTTGAAAATATTTTGAAATAATTATTCTCTTGATTCATATCGAAAAATTATTTTCCATCAACAATTTTAACCGATGCCGTGTCTGCTAATCCATAATTACCACTACTTATTATTCTGTCATTTGGGCCAAATTGTGGGAAAATAACTTCACTGTTAATCGTGTTTTTATTTCCAACCACTACCGGAACCTTCACTGCTATGCTATCATTAATTAACTTCATCACCCAAAACTCTTTCATCATCTCATCGCTTAGGATGCAAGTTTTCGGGAGGATCTGTTTCTTGCTTGTGGTGCCTTTAATCATACTTACTTTAACAATCATGTTTTCAGGGAGGAATAAATTTTCTCTAACCTTTGCCAGTATCGTCTGTGTTTGAGCTAAAGCATTCATTGCAGTTAACGCTTTTGTAAATTCGGCTTGATGTATCGAGCTATCCGGTAATTGAATAACACATGTCTTTCCGGGTTTTGCGAAGGAGGCAAATTCGTATGGAACATTTACTTGAAATGCCAAGTCGCTACTTTCCGCAATTGTACAAAGCTGTGTACCTTCCAAAACATAGTCGCCGGGTTGCTGCTTATCCAAGGTGCTAATGATCCCACTTGCCGATGCTCTAATTTTAATTAAGCCAAAGCTGACTAGTGAAGTATCTAATTTTGAGATATTGCTACCTAACGCCCTTCTTTCTTTTGATTCGAGTTCGTACAAAATATCTCCCTTATTAATAGCATCACCTAATTTTACCCTTACATTAGTTATAAAAGCAGGAATGGTTGCTGTAACAACATTTCTTTTAAGGTAAACAGTTGTAGCCGATAAAACGAGTTCGTCATCGACCGTTCCGTATTTAACCCCAACAACCTCTACATTTGATTTTGGATTAATGATTTCTTTCTCGTCTAACTCTTTCGGCGCAGTTTTGCATCTTGCTAACGAGAAGGCACTAACTATAAGAAATATATAAATGAATCTTTTCATAGTGGGTGATTTACCAATTCCAATAATTGTAAGCGTTTATTAATGATTGTTTCTGCGATGATAAAATAGCATTGTCCCTCTGCATTGTAGCCATATTTTTAAGAACCATCACATAATTGACAATAGAAAGTTGTCCCGTTAGGATTTCCTTTTTATAAAGGTTTAACAATGTGCTGTATTCCACTAATTGTGTTTCTGCAATGTTGATTCGATTATTATAAGATTGCAACTCATTTAATATTTTTGCTTTTCGCATCGTATTCTGTGTAACAAAATTCTCTTTGTAAGTTGAAACGGTTTTAAGTAAAATATCCGTTTTGTTTCGGTTAATGTTTTTCTGTCTTCCGTCAAAAAAATTATAGGCGAAGCTAAACCCGGCATTAAAACCAAAACGGTTTGGGATGGTTGGCGCATAAACAGCATTGAGCCCGGTATTTGCAACTAAGTTAAGTTGCGGTTTATATTTTAATTCGAAAATATTTTTTGAAGAAATTAAGTTTAGACTATCAAGCCGATATTTTTCGCTGAAAAAAGAACTTTCCGCATTAGCGGTTAATTTTAAGTCTAGATCGTTTATAACAACGAAAGATGTATCCTTAATTCCGCAAAGAATTCTTAAATCCATTAAATCTCTTTTGTAATTAGCTTTGAAAGAAGCTTGTTGAAATAGAACATTTTGATGTTCAATATTTAACAAACTCAGATCAGATTGTTTGTATATGCTTGCCTCAACCAACTTTTTTATAATGTCTTTTTGTTCGGAAAGAATATTCAACATTGAATTAGTATAGTCCATTTGTTTCAAACCTTGTAAGCAGAGAATGTACTGATCAGTTACGATTTTCTCAATATCATGACCCGTTAATTTTACATTGTTTTGCGTTATTTGAGTTATTACATTCGCTTGTTCAGTTGCTGTTTTAAGTTTTTGGTTATTAAAAACAGGTTGTGTAATATTTAATAAGGCTTGGTATTGTCCACCGTTTGCAGCAGCAAAATCATATCCTAAATATTTGTCAGCTCCTGTTGAATTGCCTTCAAATTTGGCTTGGTTATTATCTAAATTGATAATAGGTGAAAACATATAGTTAGCTGTTACACCTACCTGAGGCTTAGTATAAAATGCTTTAAGCCGATCAGCCTCTAATTGACTTACTTTTGATTGGTTTTGATTGTCGTTTATCAGCGGACTATTTTGTTTTGCGATATTTATGTAATAATTCAAGTCTACCTGTGAAAAACACACGTTAGCAAACAAAGTAAAATACATGAATAGTTTGGACATATCTAAGAATAAAATAGTCCATATCATTTGATATGGACTACTGTGTTAATTAATCTTTTACTTCTTTTATGAATTTACCATTACTATCAAATAATAAATCCATGTCTTTAATTTCCGTTTCGTAAGTAACAGTTCCCTTAGTATCTGTAATTTTGGCGGCCTCTTTTACTTTTTGTCCACCATAATGCGATTTCACGTAGTCCATAACACCTGATGGTAATTGGTTTAGCTCAATCTCGACTTCTGTTTCGATCACATTGCCCGACGCGTCAAATAAAACAGAATTGTCTATTTTATTTAGGTCGAAGCTGGCTTCATATTTGTCACCTTCTTTTTCCCACTTTACTTCTTTAATTGAAGGATAGTCTTTCTTGAATGTTGACTTTACAGATGCCGGAACATCTTTTTCTTGCATTTTTTGCGCGAAAGTGCAGGTGGAAACTAATCCTGCAACAATCATTATTGCTAACTTTTTCATATTTTATTTTTTAAGTGAATAAAACTTATGACACAAAGTTCCAACCTGAATTAGAAGAAATTTAGAATTTTACGGTAAAACCATGCAGATTGTCGTTAAAAGCATAACTAATTTCCCACTTATTGAGATCAGCAACCTTTTTGACTATAGCAAGTCCAAGCCCGCTACCCTTAACAGAATGATTTGGTTTTGAAAATCGCAAGAACAATTTTTCTGCTGGAATTTGATTTTTGCTCCCTGTATTTGAAATTATCAATGTGTTCTGAGTTAATAAAACATTCACTGAACCGTCTGGAACATTATGACGGATGGCATTCAAGAATAAGTTGCTCACCAAAATTTCCGCCAGAACCGCATTTGATTTAATGATGACATCTTCTTTTACATCGATAGTGATCGTTAATTTTTTTTCATCGGCCTGTTCCATAAAGAACTCCTGTTGCTTTTCAATAATGTTCTTTAACGACACCTTTTCCTTTTCAGAATAATGACTGTTGTCAATTTTAGAGAGTAATAGTAAGTTTTTATTTAAACGATTCAGTCGTGAGGCAGATTCTGCCAATTTCAATAGTATATCTGCTTGATCAGGTGTTAAGTCAGGGTGCTGCATCAATGTCTCTAGTTTTGCCTGAAAGACAGCTAATGGTGTTTGTAATTCATGCGCTGCATTTTCAATAAACTCTTTTTGACTTTTATAAATTGTTGTATTTCTTTCAATCAATGAATTTATTGACACATTCAAACGGTAAAATTCCTCGATATCTGTTTCCAATAAATCTGGCGCTATACTTTTATCGATGTCAAAATGTTCTATTTGCTTCAAAGTGGCATAGAATGGCTGCCAAAGTCTATTAGAAAGCCTTTTTGTAATAAAAAACAACCCAGTTAAGAGTAAGGCTAGTATTGTAAAAAAAAGAATCGCAATGCTTTTAATTAAGTCCTCTGATTCCACAAGATTGATGCGTGACTTAAGGTGGTAGACTTTTCCATCAATTGTAACTGGCGACATTAAAACCCTATAAGTTTCATTTTCATTCAGTAAACTATCCATATAAGATTTATAGAAAATCGAGTCTTTATACAAAGCATAAGAAGACTCTTCTATCTTAACGTCTCTATTCACTTTATTCCATATAGAAATATCAGATGCCTTCATAGCCGGAATAGAATATTTTATGAATTCATTTTTACGAAGAATCAAAGTTTCATCAGCATCCTCAAGGTATAGTCGTTCTGTTAAAAAATAAAACATTGGGGCACTTATTAACAAAATAAGAAAGGAAAACAAAATGTAAACCCTCAATGTTTTATTTAATAGTCTCCTTCTCATTCCTGCCATTTATAACCTAATCCATAAACTGTTTTTATATAATCAGGACAGCCTGCATCACTTAATTTCTTTTTCAAGTTCTTAATATGGGCATAAACGAAACCGTGATTGTCCAACATATCAGCCATGTCACCAGACAAATGCTCTGCTAATGCGGCCTTGGATAAGACCTTGTTATTATTGCCGATAAGGTATAATAACAGATCAATTTCTTTTTTTGTTACCTCTATCGTTTTACCATTCGCCTTAACAGACTTTGATAAAATATCTACTTCAATTTCATTAAAACGTAAAATGTTCTTTCCATTAAATTGCTTCCTTCGAACTAGCGCCTGAATCCTTGCCAGTAATTCTGACAAATGAAAAGGTTTAGTTAAAAAATCATCTGCTCCAAGTTTTAATCCTTCAAGACGGGTCTCCAAAGTATCTTTGGCCGAAGTGATAATAATCCCGTCCGTTTTGTCCTGCTTCTTTAGCTCAGAGAGTATCCTAAAACCATCCCCGTCAGGTAGATTGAGGTCGAGCAAAATACAATCATACTCATAACCATTTATTTTATCCATAGCAGAAGAAACAGAGTTTGCCCACTCGCAAAGTACTTGATTGCTTTTAAGATAATCAATCGTGCTTAAAGCAAGTTCCAGCTCGTCTTCAATTAAAAGGATTTTCATTGGGGCTAAGGTAACAATTCAATTTAGAAGAAATTTAGAAGCTGAACGTACGCCTGCTAACTCACTATTCAAGATGTATTGCCCACAAAAAGTAGAAAAAACACAAACAATTGGATTCTATATTTTTTAATCTCATCCTCAAATTACAATTAAATTCCTTGCCTTGACTTTAAAAGTTGGGCCTTTTTCCTAATTCCGTTAGTTTTTAAAACTTTCCAAACATCTGAGCGTAAGCGTTTTGTGAATTTTTCTTTTTCCCACTTTTCTAAAAGTTGTCGCATCCTACAAAGTACCACCAAGTTTTTTCGTTAAGCTAGACATAACTTTACATCCATATTCGATTTTTTTCGCAATTATTTGGGAGTAAACTCAAAAATGTTTTGAACGGATTTGTACTTGCAGCACCATGAACTATTTGGATTATCATACCGCGTTTAAAACTTTAGACCAGTTTATCGATCAATACAATGACCGGGTCGTAATAAGTAGCAAAAGACTTAAATCCGGTGCTGTATTTACCGCCCGCGAAATAATACGTCTCTACGGTTTGTACCTCCTCAAAGAAAAATCGTCTTCGAATATGCCATCTCATTGCTTCCCCTCTTTTAAGACCAACAATGGACAATTAGCGCGACCTTTAAAATGTAGCCGACGTACCATCCAACGGCACATTACACGGTTATCCGAAGCTGGCTTCATAACTTGCAAAACATTCCATGGATCACATGCTAATTACGAACTCAGTTTAAATGAGGAGTTTCTTTCTAAAGTTATCTTGGTAAAGAAACCTGTTCACAAGTCTCAAAATAACTTAATCGCTCAGACAAAAAGTACGCCTGAAAGCGCTTACAGTTGCCCAGTTAAAAAGCCTTATACGACAAATCGGCCACTATCTTATTCTACTAGAAACAATAATAATATAATAATAGGCTGTGAATTTGTTGAAAACGAGGTTTTCAACAACTCACAGCCAAACCAAAAAGATGAAATTAAATTTGAATTAGGTGGCCTTCCTGTTAACAGGACAGAAGACCCAAGGGAAACTGTTAGCAACCCTCCAATAAAACCGTACCCTGTAACGGGACACAATATTGCGCCGGGCGCGAATTTTCCGGCCCGACTTTTATGGATGATGGCTCGAAGCCTGCTTTACAAACATACTCTGCTCACTGATCGTCAGGAACAAACAGCCAAAACCCTGACCTTAAAATTATACGAATCTGTTCCCGAGGAAAGACTTTGGGCAGTTCATCAGGCTTATGTTGAACGAATTGCCTTAGTGCATAAATATGTTAAGCGGAACCCCCAAAATCGGTTTGTCCCACTACCTTACATTTTTTTTGACACTAATAATTCAAAGGGTTTTGTTGGTACGAAAAAATGGCATCAGGAAAGTCGAAAACGACAAAAAGAAGTTTCTAGAGAGTTGACCCTGCAAGCTGCGATTCGATCATATATCCAAAATGATGAGCTTCCCCCTTGCAAAAGGCAAAGTCAAATAAAACTCTTTCTGAATACAACCAAACACTTAAACAAGATCGAACCAGGTCAGGTTTCCGCTTTTCACGAAGCTGTCCTGGAATATGAAATCAGAAGAAAAAATCCATTCTTCAATCAGTTATGCAATAAAAGAAATTATGGAAGAACAGCGACGTAAAGAGATCAACCGAAGGATACGTGAAACCTTTGACAAACTTCAAACCAATAAGAATGAGTCTGACTGGAATCTCCGACAGATTTATTCATTCCTTTTCTCCATTTTTATAATCTGGAAGATTTACCGACTTTTCCGGGAAAATGGACTGTATGCAAAAGTCTGGAAGGAGCTGGCTTGGCTGGTGTTTTCCCTTTATTTACTTGTGTTATCCGGCAAGAGGAAATCAAAACAGATTATGATCAAGAAGAAAAAAGAATAACTATATATATGCACAAAAAGTAAAATCAGTAGATAGAGAAACAGTAACTTTCCAAGAACAATCCCTTTTTTCGGAAAGTAAAGAGGTTTTCATTAAGCTGGTTAAAATCTCAATACACGGGTATGTTTTTTTTCAAGAAATTCAGAATACTAGATTTTGAGTAAACTATAAGCTTACGGCCATGTTTTGAATACACGATTGCATTTCTATTCCTAAGTTCTTGCATTTTTGTTTTACTCTTTATTCCCAACAAAGATCTAGCCTCTTCCCCTGATATCCAATCATCAGGCGGTTTTTGGGCTTTGCGCAAAGCGTCACTGAACATGTTCATTAACTGTTCCTGTATTTTTCAATAGGTTTCCTTTTCAAATACTATTACTTCCATTTTTATTTTAGCTAGTTAGTATTATTTGTTATTATTGAAACTAATACACGCATTTCTACTAAAAGTTCATTCAAAATGTGTAATTCGTGTTTTAGCGTTTTGCCTTCATTTACTCTTCATATTTGCTTGTATATCTCGGAAATTATTCCGTACACTTAACTGAGATTAGCCCGAGAGGATAAATAATTTTCATTTACTTTAGCAATGGCCATTAAAGAATTCTCAGAAAATTTTATTTTATTGAAAATAGGATCAATATTTTATAAAACACGGAAAGAACTTACTGTAATTTATCTTTCACAGCTAGTATTTAAACCATAAACGCTTTTCTTAACTTTATGTTTTTGAATAATACAATATGAGTTTAGAACAAGAAAATTGGGATGGGTTTCTGTCTGATCTGGTGCTATGGAGAAAAGCATATTTGGTTTTTTCGAGTATGGCCGTTATGGGAAATTTGATGACACAATTGGCACTAAAACATCATATATACAATGGACTTAAAAAATATTCTACTCATGAAGATGTTAAGAAGAGAGAGTATTTTGAAGCGATATTCAAAGAAGTACAAAATATTTATACTCCAGATAAGGATTTAAATAAACTAAAAAATACTTTGATTTGCCTGGATATTAATCCCGAAAGCCATCTCTACTTGGAACATGGTAAGAGTATCTGTGGCATTTATATCGACATGATGAAAGAGCCAATTCTTACACGTCTAAGAAACAAAGAAACAGGAGAATACGAAGAAAAGGAGTGTACTATTGTAATAAGCCTTGGTTATCCGAACCTGGAAAACCCTATTAGATTGACTTTTCTTGACACCATAGGAATGAACAGATTTATTTAAAGGAAAAAACCATTGTTTTTGAACTAGGGCTCGTCCTTTTACCCAAAAAAAAGAGAAGTTTAGTAATCATGATAATTGTATAAAAACCTTTTAATAGAAAAAACCCTGCAAATATTTTACAGGGTTTAAACTACAATTATAAACATTTTCACAAAAAAGTACTCAAGGTGAAGGTAAGATGTTTTATGGAATTAAAAAATAAAATAGATAATTTGATATTCCCGAATTTCTATTCCAAGCACCTCTTCGCATCTTACCCAACAAATATCCTAATTTGTAAACTCACTGATCAAGAGTAATTTGTATATACATACTTAACGCCTTCTAATAATATTTAAAAACTGGTAACTTGTAATTTTTATTCCTTAATTACTTTTACCTTTTTCAGTAATCCGTTTGACAATTTAAATACAAACAAGTAAAACCCATTAGCTAATTGACTAATGTCGATGGAAGAGTTTTTTTCGAAGGTGCTCCTAAAAACTTTCTCACCAATTGCGTTGTAAACAATCAAATTAATATTTCCAAAATCTTTTGATGTAATACTTAATAGTCCGTTGCTTGGATTGGGATAAATATCTATCTCGCCGTTACCATTCTTTGGAAATTGTTCAACAGATGTACAAGGATTGACAACTTGGGTCATAGTCGCTAAATTACTGCAACTGTTAACGTCTACGCCTATAACCGAATAATTGGTTGTTGTGATTGGCGTTACACTAATTTGAGCTAAATTTTGACCGTTATTCCAGGTATAACTTATTGCACCGGTCACGTTTAAAGTAAGTGTTTCGCCAGAGCAAATTGTATCCGCAGGACTTGTTATGGTTAGACTAGGTAGTGGGTTAACTGTTATTGTCTTGGTTAATTGACTTGTGCAACCGTACATATTAATTCCGGTGACTGTATAAACCGTTGTTGCTGTGGGCGTTAAATTGGCTACGTTTCCGGTGGAGCCATCACTCCATACATAACTACTAGCTGATCCGTTAACCACCTGAGTTATAGACAGTCCCTCGCAAATACTGTTATTCCCAGTAATTTGTAAGGTGGGATTTGGGTTAACTGTAATGTAAGCTGATTGATACGGCCCCATACCACATCCATTACTAGCCCAAACAGTTAAAGTTCCGCTGCTTATCGGATTCACGATTATGCTGTTTGTTAAAGAGCTTCCGACCCATCCTAAGGGTAAAATCCATATATAACTTATTGCTTGAGGACTAGCGTTTATAGAATAGCCCTGAACACTTAGTTCACACACAGTGTAATTTCCTGTGATAAAAAGTGGCGAAGGTGGGGGTGCGTCGCAGAGCCTGCTGATAAAAGCATCTCCACCGCCTCCAGGTGCGTTTTGGTATCCGGCGGATGCAATATTTGATGACGAGTTTGTTGCTCCAGCAAGGTATAAAGTACCCCAAAGGTCGACGGAGCACCAATTGGCGTAGTCCAAACCCGTACCCCCGTAATATGTTCCATATAATCTCGATCCAGTACTATTAAACTTAGCGATAAATGTATCATCTGATCCTCCTAAATTATTTTGAAATCCTCCGGAGGCGATATTTGTTGTTGAATTTGTACCTCCTGTTATATATATATCACCTGAATTATTAATGGCACATGAATACCCATACTCAGTTCCACTCCCACCGTAGTATGTGGCCCATTGCCTGAGACCACTACTATTAAACTTCGCAAGAAAAGCATCGTCGGAACCTCCAACCGAATTTTGATATCCTCCGGAAGCAATATTTGAAAATGAACTTGTAGTTCCAATCAAATAAACATTTCCCGAAAAATCAGTAGCACAAAGAGCATAGTCGTCCCCAGCACCTCCATAGTATGTAGCCCATTGCCTCTGTCCACTTGCATTAAATTTAACTAGAAAAGCATCTTTCGTTCCACCACCGAAAGCCGTTTGATGTCCACCCGAAGAAATACCTGTACTAGAATTGCTGAATCCAGACAGGTAAATATTTCCAGAATTATCTGTCGTGCAGCAATAGCCAGCTTCATCACCCAGCCCACCATAATATGTACCCCATTGTCTTATTCCATCTTGATCAAATTTTACAAGAAAAGCGTCATTCACTCCATTGAAACTGTTTTGAAAACCTCCTGACGATATATTTGAAGTTGAACTGGTAGCCCCGCCTAGATATACGTTCCCAGCTCCATCTGTAGCGCAAGAATAAGCGAATTCAGAATTTGTGCCACCATAATAGGTGCTCCATTGTCTTAAACCACTGGAATTAAATTTAACCAGAAACGCATCTCCACCTATACCGCCTCCGAAAACATTCTGATGCCCTCCGGAAGCAATGTTTAATGTAGATGTTGTTTGCCCGGCCAGAAAAACATTTCCAGAGGCATCCACTGCACAAGATTCACCAAAATCGTCGCCAGTACTTCCATAATAAGTGCTCCACAGCCGAACGCCTAGTCTACTGAACTTGGTCAAAAAAGCCTCGGACGTACCACCACCATAAATCAACTGATATCCTCCGGAAGAAATATTTGAATTCGATCCGGTAGATCCCCCTAAAAACACGTCGCCATAAGCGTCAGTTGCACACCATAACCCATTCTCTATACTTGAACCACCATAATAGGTGGCCCAGTCTAAAGCCGGATCTATTCTGAGCACTTGCGCCCTATCGTAATTACCAATACTAAAAGAAATTTGATTTTCTCTTTTATTAAATTTAGTTGAAACTTCTTTGTTGTCTTGAAAACTTATAGGTCTTGTTTCGGTGATACTTCCCAATAAATTTTTTGACGTGAAACTGCCATCTTCATTTAGGCTTAATTCTTCCTGATGTTTAAACTCCATTTTGATTATTGAAGGATCGGCGCCAGGTCGTACAATGAAATCGTATTTTACATTCCCCTCTTTAGAGTAAATCACCCAATCAATACCAGGATAAATTTCGTGATAAATAACTTTGTCATAGGAATGTACATCCAGAACATTTTTATTATAAAAATTTGTGTAATCTGAACTTTTACCT
>CAZMHW010000020.1:1126-18982 GCA_964566105.1 uncultured Akkermansia sp. | reverse complement strand
GATTACACGGTAATTTTTTAGGCCTTCGCATTTTGGTTTGGTTTTGGTGTTTTATTCCTTTCCGACAATTTCATTAAAAAAGCGGCCGGTATGGGAATTGCTCTTGGCTCAACTGCCCTCAGCATGGTAGTACCTGCGATCATGGCTAAAGAAGGCTGGAATGATCACGACCGTTCTTTGAGAACTTTGTCCCGCGACGTGGCCATCAACTACCTTCAGAGTTGTGCACCAAACGCGATCTTGTTCACGAATGGAGATAACGATACTTTCCCGCTTTGGTATGCTCAGGAGGTAGAAGGTATCCGCACGGACGTAAGGGTTGTGAATTTGAGCCTCTTACAAACCGACTGGTACATTCGTCAAATGCGTCGTGCGGCATACGACAGCAAGCCGGTACCTTTCACTATTCCGGAAGAAAAACTGGAAGCTGAAAAACTTTCGTATTTATACATCAATCCTCAAAACCCTAATCCAATGAATCTGAAAGAGGCATTGGCAGCGGGTACCAGTGATGATCCCGCAACCAAGATCGACAACGGCGGAGATTTACTTGATGTTTTACCAGCCCGCAGTCTTTACGTGAATGTGGACAGTTTACAGGTGATGCGCAATAAGGTGATCAGTGTAAAAGATACTGCACGATTGGCAAAACGCATTAGCTGGGATTTAGGCGGAAGAAATGTTATTCTTAAAAATGATTTATTGGTGTTAGATCTTATCGCGCATAACAATTGGGAGAGACCGATTTATTTTGCTGTAACCACCGGTGATGAAGCTTATGTGGGATTAAAACGTTATTTCCAGTTAGAAGGACTTGCTTACCGTTTTGTGCCGATCAGACAAACGGAAACAGAAGAGGCGCAAGGAGGAAGAGTGAATACCGAAGTGATGTATGACAATATCATGAACAAATTCTTCTGGGGTGGAATGGATAAACCGGGAATTAATCTGGATGAAAATTGTGTACGTATGGTGGGTAACCTGAGGATGCAAATGAGTATTCTGGCGGGAGCGCTTATTAACGAAGGGAAAAAACAAAAAGCGAAAGCGGTGTTGGATAAATGTCTGACGGTGATGCCGGATGAGAATATCCCTTACGACGCTTCTATTTTTACCATTTGTGGCGCGTATTATGAATTAGGTGAAACCAAAAAGGCAAATGAACTTGCTAAAAAATTGTTTGATATTTACGAAGGTGACCTTAGGATTTATACCGTACAAAAACCTAATCACCGCGCGGCTTATGGTAGGGATATCAATCAGGCCAAAGAAATCTTAAAACGATTGACAGGGCTCACTCAACAATATAAACAAGAAGCCCTGGCCAAAGAGTTTATGACCCGCATTCAAGGAGTATTGAGTCCTGAAGACCTGGAACCTCAAAGGGCTGAACCACAATTACCTTAATCAGTTAAGAGGCGGATAACAACCAGAATGTTTATCCGCCTCTTTTTTTGTACCCGTTTTGAAAAATATACTGCTTATACAACCCAACGCCTTTTTAAAAAAGGTTTACCGCAAGGCCATTTGGAACATGGACAGAACGGACAAATCCATTTACCTCACGTTTGACGACGGACCCATTCCTGAACTGACCGAATGGGTACTCGATCAATTAAAATTTTTTGGTGTAAAGGCCACTTTTTTTTGTGTAGGAGCCAACATTCTCAAACATCCGGCTATTTTCGAACGTATTCAGCGGGAGGGCCATGCAGTGGCAAACCACACCATGACGCATACAAAGGGGTTTAAAAATACAGTGGGAGATTATGTAAAAGAGGTGGAGGACTGCAGGAAACTCGTCAACAATGGACTTTTCAGACCTCCCTATGGGCAGTTAAAACGTTCTCAATACAAGTCCCTGATCGATAAAGGCTATAAAATTATACTCTGGGACGTGATCAGTTACGATTTTGAAAAAATAAGTCCCGAAAAGTGCGCGGATAACGTACTTCGCAATACCAGAAACGGTAGCATTGTGTTGTTTCACGACAATATTAAGGCAGAGGGAAACATGAAATACGCTTTACCCTTGTTTTTGAAGCAGTTTCTGAATCGGGGATATAGTTTTAAAACACTGGCCTGAAGCCATTTACAAAGCAGTTATTTCGGAGCCTTGTAAAGGGGAACTGTGCTACAGGGTTCTCCGTACATGATACTTTTGGCGTAAGGTTTTAACAAGCGCGTCAGTTGCACGTAGGCGTTGGTTGGAATGGGCTTTTCGCCACAACCTTTAATCACCACACGGGCGTCTTTGTACACCAATGGATCTATCTTTGACAGTTTTTCGGTGAACAACAGGTTTTCGAGATCGTTCAGATTTCCGAAATAAATTTTTGTCGCAAAGGGTTCAAGAGCGAGGGTAATTAGCATGTAGGCCCAGGTTGGTACAATCGCATCTGCGGTACACACAATACCCACCAGTTTATTCTGATAAACACTCCAGTCGTTGGATTTTACAAAATCCCTGAAGTCCTTTTCCTTTAAAATAAGTTCCTGAAACAGATGAGGTTTGATGTCAAAGAGAACCCGTTCTCCCGGAACGTAGAACTCCTCCAGATCTATACTTATTATGCCGCTTCCGGCCACTTTATTTACAATTTCTTCCATTCAGGAGCTAAAACCTTTCGATTAAAATTACAGTTTTTAATTAATAATTAATTCACATAAGCCTTAAAAAAACCTAAAATAAATCATGTAATTTCCCTTAAATTACTGAGGTTTATTATTGTGCAAACAGAAATTAAAGTATAACTTAGCTCGATGTTAACCCAAAACAAACGTTGAAGTAATTGAAAAAGGTTCTTATCATATTTAGTGTTTTTTACTCCGCTTTTGTCTTTTCTCAAAAGAATGACACTCTGTATGTTAATTATTATAACCAAACACCTTTTGCTTACGTGGAAGGTGGACTGATCAAAGGCATCGAAATAGATCTTGTTAACGAGTATGTTTTGTGGCTGAAGAGTAAGAAAAAAATGAACATAGTTGTGAAACATACCGGTTTCGAGGACTTTGATTCTTTTTATTCAACTACTAAAAAAAACGACAAAAATAATTTCGGGATCGGCTCTGTTACGATAAGTCAGGATCGTGCCGGTGAGATTGATTTTACCGCTGCCTACTTAAAAAATGTTGCCTTCTGTGTCACCAATGGCCATGCCCCGGATGTAAAAACAAAATCGGTGGATGAGATCACCCGTTCTCTGGGAAGTATGAGCGCTCTCACAATCAACAATACCTCATTAAACAAATATGTTCTGGAGCTTAAAAAACAGTACATACAGGACCTTAAAATTTCCTATAAGGCCGATGAGATTAAAATTCTGGATGAAATAGCCAAGAACGTACTGTGTTTCGGTTACGTGGACGCTGTTGGGTTTTGGTTTTATCTGAAGAATAATCCGGGTAAGTTTTTAAAAATGCAAAAAATTCTCAATCAATCGAAAGAAGAGTTGGGTTTTATTATGCCAAAGGGAAGTCAGCACAAAGCCTTATTTAATGAATTCTTTAATGGACCGACCGGTTTTAAAGCGAGTGCGGCCTATCGTGGTATTCTTGAGAAATACCTGGGAGCTTACATGACCCAAAATATGGCTATCAATTAATTTATTTCAATTGAAACGCATCCTTAATTCTTATCTTTACATCCTGTTAAAAAGATGATAGCAATTGATAAAACATTGATCAGCGAAGATCTGCTTGAAAAGAAATTCGTTTGCGATTTAAACGCCTGCAAAGGTGCCTGCTGTGTGGCCGGTGATAGTGGCGCCCCACTCGATGAAGATGAACTTCCGATTCTGGAATCTATTCTTGATAAAGTAAAACCCTTCATGGTGAAAAAGGGGATAAAAGCCATTGAAAAGCATGGAGCTTATGTAGTAGACAGTGATGGGGATTATACCACCACTTTGGTGAGCGACAAAGCGGAATGCGCTTTTGTGTATTTTGACGAAAACAAAATCGCGAAGTGTGCCATTGAAAAAGCCTTTTACGAAGGCATCATCGATTGGAAAAAACCAATCAGTTGTCATCTGTACCCTGTACGAATTACCAAACATAAAAGTTACGACGCGGTAAATTACAGTAAGTGGGATGTGTGCAAACCGGCCTGTGAGTGCGGAAAAAAACTGGATGTGCCGGTCTACAAATTCTTAAAGGAGCCACTTATCCGTAAATACGGTAAAGCCTGGTTTAAAGCGTTGGAAAAAAGCGCAGAACTGCATTTAAAAAAGGATTAAAAACCAGAGGTGCCAATTCTCAATCTTCAAAACAGATTCAGGCACTTCTCAAAAACAGAAAGCATGAAAATTTTAATTACCGGATCAAATGGGTTGTTAGGACAAAAACTGGTTTATAAATTAAGAAACAAACCAGGGGTAACACTTATTGCTACGGCCCGCGGAGATAACCGCCTGGTAGAGCAGCAGGGTTACAGTTACGAGTCGTTGGATATTACCGATAAGAAGAATGTAGAAACAGTATTTGGCAAATACCTGCCGGATGTGGTTATTAATACAGCTGCCATGACCAACGTGGATGCCTGTGAAACAGACAGGGAAGGCAGTTGGCTGATGAACGCCACTGCTGTAGAATACCAGGTGGAAGTATTGGAAGATCTTAAAATAAAAAACAATTCTTACAAACCACATTTTATCCATTTAAGTACCGATTTTATTTTTGACGGAACACACGGTCCTTTGGATGAAAATGAAACACCCAATCCGTTGAGTTATTATGCCGAAGGCAAACTGGAAGCGGAAAAGATCGTTCAGGCTTCATCCCTGGATTGGGCCATTGCGCGCACGGTGCTGGTATATGGTATTGTAGACAATATGAGTCGCAGCAACATTGTGTTGTGGGTGAAATCGAATCTTGAACAAGGCAAAACCATTAATGTGGTAGACGATCAGTTCAGAACACCTACCCTTGCAGAAGATCTGGCAGACGGTTGTATTCTTATCGCTGAAAAACGCGCTAAGGGTATTTATAATATTTCGGGTAAGGATTTTTACAGCATCCTTGAATTGGCACGCGTGGTGGCCGATTATTATGGATTGAACAAAGATCTTATAAAACCAAGTAAGAGTGCGGACATTAAGCAACCGGCGCAGCGCCCGCCCATTACCGGATTTATTATTGATAAAGCAAAGAAAGAACTGGGATACAATCCACATAGTTTTACGGAAGGGATCAAGATCCTGGAAGATCAGATCAAAGCGATGGGGAAATAGAAATTTCGTGAATCAGGTCTGTCAGAGTCCCCGCAAATTCTGTTGGGATGTCGACAGGACTGGCTTACATTCTCTACATTTCCCGGTTAATATCTTGATCTCCCTGAACGAGGAGAATGGAGCATAATTCCCTAATTTTATAAGTTAGCGTGTCAAATCCATTAAAAAAACTAGCGGGACAAACGGTCGTGTACGGCCTTGGAACTATCCTGCCCAGGTTTTTAAATTATTTCCTGACGCCAATTTTGACGCGTGCCTTTATTCCCGCAGAGTACGGAATTCATTCGGAGCTTTACGCCTACATTTCTTTTCTCAATGTAATTTTTACCTATGGCATGGAGACCACCTTTTTTAATTTTAACTCGAAGCTGGAGAATAAACAAGAGGTGTATAATACTGCTCTTGCTTCTTTGTTGGGATCTTCGGTGATCTTCAGTCTTCTGCTCATTATTTTCGCTTCCACCATCGGTGGCGCTTTGTCAACGCCCAACGCCAACTATTCTACCGAATTTATCACCTGGTGTATTTTTATTATGGCCAGCGATGCTATGATGAGTATTCCTTTTGCAAAACTCAGGGCGGAGAGCAAAGCGCTGAGGTTTTCTTTGCTCAAATTATTCAATGTAGTCGTTAATTTTGGGCTCACGGTATTTTTCATTTCATTTTGCAAACCTGCGTTTGAGAACGGAGAGCAAAGTTTTATGGCCAGCCTGTATAAACCAGAAATTGGTATTGGGTATTGTTTCCTGGCCAATCTGATCGCTAATATTTGTACCCTGCTTTTATTGAGTAAACAAATTTTCTCAGTGAAACTCAATATTAATTTTGATCTTCTTAAAGAGATGCTTCGCTACACCTGGCCCCTCATAATTTTAGGTTTCGCGGGAATGATCAACGAAACACTGGATAGGATCATTCTTAAAAAATTAATGGTAGACAAAGCGGAAGCTCAGGTAGCACAGGGTATTTACGGAGCCTGTTACAAAATCGCCATTCTCATGACCATTTTTATCCAGGCTTTCCGTTTTGCAGCGGAACCTTTCTTTTTCGGCAAAGCCAAGGAAAAAGATTCTAAAAAGACCTACGCGCTTGTGATGAAGTACTTTGTTATTTTCTGCCTCTTACTTTTTTTAGGCACGCTCATGAATCTGGATTGGATTAAAAAGTTAATCGATGAGCCTTATTGGATTGGTTTGAAGGTTGTTCCTATTTTGCTTTTGGCCAATTTATGCCTGGGCGTGGTATACAATTTATCTATCTGGTATAAACTCAGTGGACAAACAAAATTCGGGGCCATTATTTCGGTGAGCGGTGCAGCAGTTACGATTCTTATTAACGTTATTTTTGTTCCCACTTATTCTTACGTAGCTTGCGCCTGGGCTACACTGGCGGCATATGGCGGCATGATGATTTTGTCCTACATCTTAGGACAAAAGTACTTTCCAATCAAATACAATGTGCGTGCCATGGGCGTGTATACTTTTTTAACACTTGGACTTTATTTGCTGTCGCTCACCTACAGTGGTATGGATAGCATGATTTTGAAAATAATACTGAATAATTTGTTGATAGGAATATTTGTATGGGTGATTTATAAATTGGAAATTAATAATCTCAAAAAATTGAATTCCAATGTCAAGCCTAACGATCAAAGTCATAAACCAGTCTGAACACGCCTTACCTGAATACGCCACAGAACATTCGGCAGGACTGGATCTCAAAGCGAATTTAAAAGAACCTGTGGTTTTAAAACCCTTGCAGCGTCATTTGATCTCAACAGGTTTGTTTATAGAACTACCGGTAGGTTTTGAGGCGCAGATCCGTCCGCGGAGCGGCCTTGCCTTTAAACACGGTATTACGGTGTTAAATTCTCCTGGCACCATCGATGCAGACTACAGGGGAGAAATAAAAGTATTGTTGGTGAACCTCTCGGATACGGATTTTAAAATCGTAGATGGGGAACGGATTGCTCAGATGGTGGTGGCCAAACACGAACGGGTGGATTGGTACGTGGTAGAAAAGCTGGAGGATTCTCACCGGGGCGCCGGAGGTTTTGGAAGTACAGGGCAGAAGTAGGGCAGGCGAATCAGGATCAAAGGGACTAGGGGGAGCCGAGACTAAAGGGAACCAAGACGGGAGGTTTCAGGACAATTTTTTTCTATTCCTTAATTATTTTTTTAGTGGCGATTAAGGTTTCCTTCTCAAACACCTGAAGAAAATAAATGCTGTTTTCTAAAGTAGTTAAATTTAATTCTTCTGTTTTTTTAAAGTTAGCCTTTCTGTAAAGCACTGTTTGCCCCAGGGTATTTGTTAATCTTATTTCACAATCAGTATTTGTGTTTTCAAAATCCAAAACTAATTTGTTGTTTGTGGGATTGGGATAGATTCGAATGTTATTCTCGACTTCGCTCGAACTGACCAGGCTGGTTAGATTGGCATAGTTGCATGGTTTGGATGTAAATTGTTTTACTCCAAAGGCGTTATCCTGGTAACAGAGGTACTCATCAAAGTAATCGCCGTCACTTGCCATTGGATAATAAAAAGGGAATAGAAAGCCATTTGCACCCAGTCGTTCTGTTACTCTCAGGTAAGGACCGATAAACAAGGTTTTTAAATTGTATCCATTGTGTTGAATGTACTTAACCGAGTCGACGCAGAAGGTGAACACAGCCACATTGCTGGCTGTAAGTGGTCCCTGCGATATTTTTGTCTGCCAGCATTGACCTGCCTGACAGGCGAAGTTGTAAAGAATCTGCCATTCGTGATGGGTGTAGGCATTTCGCATCAAAACGGAATCTTTTTGTTGTTTGATTAAGGTAAGATAAGGGGTATAGGGATTAATATTCATATTAGGTCCCGAAAAATACCGGTCGTGTTTTAAAACATGCACGGTATCGGTCCCAATGATGGAGTCATGAATGTATTTTATGGGCACATTATCAAATTGACCACCCGCGGTAAGATTATTACGCAGAAAGGAATAATGCCACTCAGCTCCCGGTGGACAGAATACAATTTGTGTTTTAGCAGTTGCGAGAATGCAAAAAGCTAAAAGAATAAATAATTTTTTTCTCATTCTTTAATTATTTTTTTAGTGGCCATCAAGGTTTCCTTCTCAAACACCTGAAGAAAGTAGACTCCCTTTTCTAAAGCCGATAAATTCAATTCTTCTGTTTTCCTGAAGTTAGATTTACCATAAATCACTGTTTGCCCCAGGGTATTTGTTAATCTAATTTCACAATCAGTATTTATGTTTTCAAAATCCAAAACTAATTTGTTGTTTGTGGGATTTGGATAGATTCTAATGTCGTTCTCGACTCCGCTCGAACTGACCAGGCCGGTCGGGTCGGAAAAATCGCAGGATTTAGAAGTAAATTTTTTGTTACCAAAAGAGTTGTCTTTGTAACACAAATACTCGTTTAAAAAATCCGAACCTTCATACGAGTAAAAATTCAGTTCATTATAGAACAGAAAATAATTACAGCCGAGTCTTTCTGTGACCTTCAGTTTACTGGGATAGAGCGAATAAGCGCTATTGGATGAAAGAGTAAGGCGTAACTGTTTTAGATTAAAGCCATTTACCTGAACAGTTGTAACAGAATCAACAGTTACAGTCATGGTTCTGACAATACTTTGAGGGCTAACAAAAAAAGTTTTCCAGGTATGCCCTGGAAGAGCTGAGAAAACATAAAGGATTTGCCAGGTGCTCTGTGTAGTATAGTTTCTGTAAAAAACAGTATCAGCCTTTTGTTTTAGAACGGTTAGTTTTGTATTGAAGTTAGTGTTACCCGACATAAAATACCGGCTGTGTTTTAAAACTTTGCAGGTATCGGAATTAATAATACTGTCCCTTACATAAATTATTTTTTCGTTTTCGGTATGCGTGATGGTGTTATTGTAGGTCATAAAACTAAAACTGTAACTCCATTCACTGCCGGGCGGACAAAATAAATTCTGAGATATAATGGCGGAACTCAGACCAAGGAGTATTACGATGTAAGTGATTGTTTTCATTCCTTAATAAACCGACTAAAGGCCATTACCGAAGATCTGTGGCTCATTTTTAATATATACAGCCCACTTGGGAGTTTACTGATGTTTAATTTTAATGAGGGGTCCTGAACAGGGGCAGTGATCATTTGTTGTCCTGACAGATTAAGTACCTCTATTTGGCAGGTGTTATAATTCAAACTTTCATCAATGAATTCTACATTCAGCATATCTGATGCAGGATTTGGACCAATACGGAAGTAGTTATTTTGTTGTAATTCATTTATTCCATCGATTCCAGAAAAGTTGCAGGGTCGGGTTGTAAATTGTTTCGTTCCAAACGTATTGTCCTTGTAACATAAATAGTCTGAAAAATAGAAACCATCACAGCCACTATTACCATCATTGTGGTAATTGAAGAGGAAACTGTTCCATCCTAACCGTTCGGTTATTCTTTGGTTTCCAACAACCAAAACCTTTAGAGTGTGATTGTTAATGGTTGTGTATTTAACGGAATCAACAGTAAAACCATAGATAATAGGCTGGGAATTGGGTGAGTAGTATACAGATGTTTGCCACCCGGTTCCGGGTGTGCAGGCAAAATTGTAAAGAATTTGCCAGTTGTTTTTGGTTTTAATATTTCGAAAAAAGACGGTATCTCCTCTTTGTCTGATAGAGGTATAGCTGAGAGGAACGCTGATATCCTCGCAGTTGAGATAATATTTTCGATGCGAGATTACTTTGATGGTGTCAATTCCGTTAATAGAATCACCCACATGGGCAATGGTTTCGTTGATATAGTACATTACTCCTCCCCACTGAGGTATGCTTAGGTATGAATAATGCCACTCAGCTCCCGGTGGACAAAAGACAATTTGCGCGGAGATTTTTTGAAGGTTGGTAACAATGAGAAAAACGAGGAGTAGGTTTTTCATGGCTTGGGTATTGGTAAATTAAAGTTAGGAAATAAAACACTTGGTTTTACAAGAAAATGAGGAAGGTGTACACGATAAGAAAACCTATCTGCAAAAATTCTCTTTTAGTTCTTCGGCAATCTGGGAGCCTGCGGCGATAGCCTTTCCTATTAATTCACAGGCTTTGTCGTGTTCGCTGAGGTTTTTAAATACATAGGCGAGTCCGAAATAATCATCAAATTTTTTTGGATCCAGGCGGATACAAATTTCATAATCTTTTTTTGCGTCCGCATTATTTCCTACGTATTCTTCCCAATAAGCCCGCGAATAATAGGCCATTGAGTTGGTAGAATCCAGGGCAATACAGGTGCCCAGGTCTTCGATGGCGCTGCGGTAATCTTCAATAAGTCCCGCTGCCAGAGCTCTGTTGTAAAGCGCTTTCTGGTGACGCGGATCGTCTTTCAGGATCTTGTTAAACTCATCAATGCTCTTGCCGTATTTTTCATTCAAAAAATAAATTAGTCCGCTGAGGTAATGAGCTTCTTTAAAACCCGGATACGTCTTTTCCAATTCTGTACAGTATTTTCTGGCCGCAACGGGATTGTCCTTTTTCAAGGAGAGAAGACCTGTGTAAAACAACACACTGTCGGGCTGGAAATGTGCTTTGCTGCAGGAGTCGAGAATTTGCTGTACTGTTTTAAAATCTCCGGACTGCAAACCGTTCCGTGCAGTGATAAGAGGGGATTGCGCCCTCAAAAAAAGACTTGTTATTAAAAGAATATAGAATAAAGAGCTTTTCATTAATAACTCAGAGTTGGACATTTAGCAATGGAATGCCGTCCGCTTAAATGTGTGTCCATGCCAAAAGGAACAATTCCAATCATCACTTCATAACTGTTTTTCGCGGTGTAACGCATGAGGTTAACCGGATACGAATAAGCAAATCCAGCCGTCATGTTTTTAAGAAAACGTATTTGAAAAATGCCACTGGCAAAACTGGTATTGCGCATACCCAGCCCCAGTCCCAGGCGGTTGGCAAAATAAAACATCAGGTTAGCGTCTACGATGGGCAGACCCAGAATAGGTGTATTTATAGCCACGGAAGGCATCATAAGCAGATTATTACTTAAAGGGATCATTCTGCCATACTCAAAATAAACCGAAGGAGTGAGACGTGAAGGACTGCCGATTCTACGCCCTTTAAAGTCCTGCAATTTGGTAACGGTGATCTGTCTTAAGGAAAGGCCAATAAAATATTTTTTATCCGTAAGACGCACTCCCGGAATAATGTCGGGGTAAACAAGCACAGTTGTTTTGGTTTTAGCTACAGCGGGGTCGTTGCTATCGAAAGCTGCCGTGGAGCGTGAAAATTTACGGATGCCTGCGTACGCTCCAAAAGACAGAATGAGTTTTTTACGTAACAACAAATGGCGTGTGTAACTTCCGTAGAGGCTGGTATTGTCCATCATGCCGGTGTTATCAATGTCAGCATAAATGCCAACGTTTTGCCAGCTTTTGTAACTTCTGGGTGGACGAATGGTATACGAAATATTGATAAAATTTTGTTTTGGGGCGTTGTCAAAATCGACCCATTGGCGTGTGGAACCAAAGGTGTAAGAGTATTCTTTATCGATGTCGGTTCCGGAAGCAGCGGGATTAAGTCCGGCTTTATTAAAACCAAACTGTGTGTACATAATGGTTTGTTGCGCTTTAAAAAAAAGCGCGGATAAAATAAGTATGGGTAATAACAGCTGTTTCACGTTTCACAAACTTATAATGCCCCACATGCGACCGGTAATTCCTTTGTCGCGACGGTAACTAAAAAAATCGTCCTCGAAAGTACAACGGTTCATGGTCCAGATATTTTTATCTAAAATATTGTTTTCTTTTAAAATAAATAAATTGCATTTCACCAGGTCTATTTTATTTTCCTGCCAGCAGGTATCCGGAAACCCGGCTTCTTTGAATTTTTCAATGACTTCATTTCCTACTTCAAAATTGCGCTGTGAAATTCCCTGTCCGATGGCTACATGAATGGTTTCCCTGTTTGCCCCACGTTTGAGCATTTCCTCAATGGTGTGTGCAGCAATTTTTGATTGGGTGCCCCGCCAGCCCGCGTGCGCTGCTCCAATGACCTCATTAACCGGGTCATGAAAAAGAAGTGGATAACAATCAGCAATGCTAATGGCAAGAGTAAGGCCTTTTTTATTTGTGACAAGGGCGTCTCCTTCCTGTTGGCCGGGAAGAGCTTCGCACACCGTATTGCCGTGAACCTGTTTGAGGTAACAAAGAGAATTAAAAGATAAATTCAGATCCTGAAGCGCCCTTTGTCTGTTTGTGTTTATTTTAACCGCGTCGTCCTGCGAGCCACCGAGATTCAGAGAATCGAAAGGCGCAGACGAAACACCACCCTTGCGGGTAGAAAACCCGTGAACACAGTTTATATCGGGGGCGTGTAACCACATTAACTGATATAACTTAGTTTCATCATGTTGGTACGCCCTTTTTCTTTCATTGGCATACTGGCAATGTTAATCACGAGATCGTCGTTTTTTACCAGACCGGCTTTTTTGATAATGTCTTTTAAATCGTCAATGGTTTGATCGGTACTTTCGTATTTATCATAGTAATACCCCCGTACTCCCCAAACGAGACTGAGAGTAGTGAGTAAAGACAGATTATCTGTGAAAATGAAAATAGGCGCTTTAGGGCGGTGACTGGATAATTTGAAGGCCGTATATCCGCTATTGGTCATGCTGATCAGGGCTTGCGCTCCGGCATGGTGTGCAAGGGCACAGGCGTTGTAACAAATACTATCGGTGATATACGTAATGGTACGGATGTGAGGTGTATGTTCTTTGTAATAAATGGTGTCGAGTTCTTCTACTTCGGTAATAATTCTCCGCATCATCTCAATTACTTTTACCGGGAATTTACCAACGGAAGTTTCGGCACTGAGCATCACAGCATCCGCTCCGTCCATCACGGCGTTGGCAACGTCATTCACTTCGGCACGGGTAGGAGTGTAGCTGGTAATCATGCTTTCCATCATCTGAGTGGCAATAATTACAGGCTTACCAATTTGAATACACTTGTTCACGATCATTTTTTGTAAAAGAGGAACGCGTTCCATTGGTAATTCAACACCCAGGTCACCGCGGGCAACCATGATGCCATCGGTAAGATCGATGATGTTGTCAATTTCTTTAATAGCTTCCGGTTTTTCTATTTTAGCGATCACACGGGCGCGTTTGCCTTTGTTACGGATAATTTCTTTTAATTCCACAATATCCGTTACGCTTCTTACAAAAGAAAGACCAATCCAGTCGAAATCGTGTTGCAAAGCAAAATCAAGATCGCGAATATCTTTTACTGTGAGACAGGGCAGGGAAATTTTTGTGTTGGGAAGATTGACTCCTTTTTTAGAAGATAAATGTCCGCCTACTTTAATACGGCAACGCACCAGGTCTTTTCCGTTTGTTTCAAGAACTTCCAGGTGCAATTTTCCATCGTCGATCAAAACAATTTCTCCGGCTTTCACATCCTGAGGAAATTGCGGGTAAGTGATATAAATAAGTTTCTCGTCTCCCTCACATTCTTTGGTAGTAATGTCGATGAGTTCGCCGGTTACCAGTTCAGCACTGTTATTTTTAACTACCCCAATTCTCAGTTTTGGTCCCTGCAAATCGGCCAGAATTCCAACGTGGCGGTTTAATTTTTTATTGAGTTCACGAATGTTTTTTACGTTGGTGAGAACAGCTTCGTAATCGCCATGGGAGAAATTGATCCTGCAAATATCAAGGCCTTCGTTAAACATTTGCTCCAACACATTGATATCGGCAGTAGCCGGACCCATGGTGGCTACAATTTTTGTACGGTTAAACTTTTTCATAACAGGTGTATCTCAGATGAATTAAGACACCTAAGGTAAAAAAAGGAATGGAGGATAAAAAGGAAAGATGCTTTAATTAATTGTTACATTAACAAGCAGATAGAAAAAAAATCAGCTTATTTTCTTTTAATGACACGTTCAGCGGCTTCAACAATGTTGATCGTATCTAAGCCGTATTTTGTCATTAATTGATCAGGTGTGCCACTTTCACCAAAGGAGTCGTTTACCGCTACAAATTCCTGTGGACTTGGCAGATGGCGGGACAACAATTGCGCAACGCTGTCACCTAAACCACCGTTCATCTGGTGTTCTTCGGCTGTGACTACGCATTTTGTTTTTTTAAGAGAGTTTAAAACCGCTTCGTTATCCAGTGGTTTAATGGTGTGAATGTTGATGATCTCTGCACTGATACCTTTTTCAGCCAATTTTTCACCGGCTTCAATGGCTTTCCATACCAGATGTCCTGTAGCGATGATGGTTACATCGCTTCCTTCATTCAACATCACCGCTTTACCGATTTCAAAATTCTGATCGGCGGGTGTAAAGTTGGGAACCGTTGGGCGACCAAAACGTAGATACACTGGTCCATGATGTTTTGCAATAGCAATGGTAGCAGCCTTCGTTTGATTGTAGTCACATGGATTAATAACTACCATGTTCGGTAACATTTTCATTAAGCCAAGATCTTCCAGAATCTGATGTGTAGCTCCGTCTTCACCCAGTGTTAAACCGGCGTGTGACGCGCATATTTTTACGTTCTTATCAGAGTAAGCAATGCTTTGACGGATCTGATCGTAAACCCGGCCGGTGCTGAAGTTAGCAAAGGTACCGGTAAATGGAATTTTACCTCCGATGGTTAAACCTGCCGCGATGCCCATCATGTTGGCTTCTGCAATACCTACCTGGAAAAAACGTTCCGGATGGTCTTTTTGAAAAGCGTCCATTTTCAGGGACCCGGTGAGGTCAGCACAAAGTGCTACTACATTTGGGTTTGTTTTTCCTAATTCTGATAATCCGGCTCCAAAACCTGAACGGGTGTCTTTCTTCTCTGTGTAGGTATATTTTTTCATTCGTAAAAAAGCGATTTTAAGAGCGTAAATCTACTAAAAAGGCCGGTGTTTTGTGCTTTTAAATACCGGGATTTATTCAAAAATAAGGGGGAGTTTCAAACAATTTAAGGGAAGCAGGACGGAAGGGATTTAAGGGGTGCAAGACAGAAGATACTCGGGGTAACAAAGACAAAAAACACGAAGGAAGGGAGTCACCGCAAAGCGGTTCTAATTTATTTAGGTACCGCTTCCTGATTCAGTAAGATCTTAGAATAACTTCACCGTTAACGGTGTGCCGGATTTTACCTCAAAATTACGTTCCACGGTTTTGAGGGTTTCTTTAGCAAATTCCAGGCGGAAAACCACTTTGTATTTACCGGGCTGCAGGTAAATGATCTCGTTAGGCAGATTCGGATTAAAATTGCAGACCCAGGTAACGGTTTTTCCATCGTCTACGTAAATACTTCCAAATCCCTGTCCCTGTTTATTAAAGAGCACGCTGCCGCTGGTAGGAATTTTGATGGAGTTAGTGCTGCTTTGTTTTATTTCCACGTCTTTGATGTAGATACGCGGAAGAGTTAATACTTCCAGGTCGTATTTCCCGACGATGTACTTTTCAGTTTTCCCAAAATCCTGAACATTCAGAGTTTTCATGTCGTTACCCTTGCGAACAATGGTTGTGGGGAAATACTTATTAATGGCTCCGTCCAGTTCCAGTCGCAGGTAGCCCTGTGGCGCATCTACAGGAATAACGTTGTGTTTTCCTTTCACAATGCTGATGTTCTTTTTCTCCTGAGGCGGTATGGTGTGAACCGTTAGGTCGTACATCAAAGCTGGATCTAAAACGAGCGTATCCGGATTTCCGCGGTGATTGATGGTGTGCAGGTAATTGTATTTTACGGTATTTGTTCCGGCTTCATAGAAGGTCATGTCCACATCGGTTTCAGTGGGTCTTTTTGTAATGTCGAGCAGATCTACTTCCACCGTGGTTTGTGAGAGTGCTTCCGTGATAACGAGTTTTAATACGTCTTTAAAATTAGCTTCGTTACTAACATCGTAAAACTTACCCATACAGGCAAACACATCGGCGAATTTCACGTCAAGCCCAACACCAATAACAAAAGGGCGGATAAAAATCCCTTTTTTCTGAAGATCAATACTTACCTGGCAGGGATTTCCATCGCATTCTTCGATGCCATCGGTAATCAGAATCACAATGTTTCTGCAGTTGGAACAGGGTGTGAAATCGTTCACACATTCGCCCAGTGAATAAGCAATGGGTGTTGTTCCCAAGGGTTCCAGGCGCTGAATGCGTTGTTTAATTTTAGCGGAATTGGTTTTGGCTGGCGCAAAAGGAACTTCGAGTTTACTGTCTTTGCAATTCCGGTCGGGTTTAAAAAAAGTAGTGTGTCCGTAGCAGCGCAGGGCCAGTTCGAGGTTGGGTTCGTTTTTAAGACTGTCTAAAAAATCACCCATCACCCGTTTGGCTACTTCAATTTTGATGTTGCTGTTCCACGGCGCATACATGCTGTAGGAATCATCAAAAATAAAAAGGATGCGGTTGGTGGTTTGAGAGAATGATAAATTGAAAATGTTGAATGTTAAATGAAGGGTCAGTAAAAATTTAAAGTACCGACATGTTTTTAATAACAGACTCATTTAACATTCATAATTTATCATTTATAATCTTAATAATCCCCTAGGGTTACAGGTAACTGATCGAGGGCTTTTTTCAACTGTTCGTCGTTTGGTGCGGAACCGTGCCATTTGTGGGTACCCATCATGTAATCTACACCCTGGCCCATTTCAGTTTTCATCAGGATCATGACCGGTTTTCCCTTTCCAGTGTAGGTTTTGGCGGTTTTTAAGGAGTTGATCACTGCTTCCAGGTCATTTCCTTTTTCGTTTTCAAGCACTGTCCAGCCAAATGCTTCAAATTTAGCTTTGAGGTTACCCAGGGGTAATACTTTGTCTACGTCGCCATCAATCTGACGTCCGTTATAATCTACGGTAGCGATGTAATTATCTACTTTATGCGCTGAGGCGTACATCGCCGCTTCCCAGATCTGACCTTCCTGTAATTCACCGTCACCATGTAAACTGTAAACAACAGAAGTGTCACCGTTTAATTTTTTGGCTAAAGCTGCTCCAATCGCCACGCTCATACCTTGTCCCAGTGAACCACTGGCCACACGCACACCGGGTAATCCTTCGTGGGTGGTAGGGTGCCCCTGTAAACGGGAATTTAATTTACGGAAGGTGTTTAATTCCGCTACCGGAAAATAACCGGTATGCGCCAAAACACTGTAAAACACCGGACTGATGTGACCGTTGCTTAAAAAGAAAAGATCTTCATTTTTGCCATCCATGGTAAAGTTGGAGGGATTGTGTTTCATCACGTTTCCGTAAAGCGCCACTAAATACTCCACACATCCCAGCGAACCGCCCGGGTGACCCGAACTTACCGCATGTACCATTCTTACAATATCCCGGCGTACCTGTCCGCACAACTTATTTAATTCCACTAGATTGCTCATTGTTTACGTATAATTTTGCCCGGAAAAGAGCTCCGGAGCCGCAAAAATAGCATTTGAAGGCGGCTTATAGCGCTTAATGTTAATAATAAGAAGAGGATGTTAAAAACTAAGATTTTTTACAAATTAATCCCATTTATTTAGCTTATTTCGTTAGTATATTTGCGTTTTTATTAAAAACTGGTAATGTATAATTATGTATATAAATATGTGTTTTTTTGTTATTTTTGGAATTCACAGAGT
>CAZMHW010000020.1:0-1116 GCA_964566105.1 uncultured Akkermansia sp. | reverse complement strand
TGAAATGTGGGATTGTTGGTTTACCGAATGTTGGAAAATCGACCTTGTTTAATTGTTTGAGTAATGCGAAGGCACAGGCGGCGAATTTTCCTTTTTGCACGATTGATCCGAATGTTGGAACTATTACTGTTCCGGATGAACGTTTGAATAAACTGGCAGAGTTGGTAAAACCACAGAACATTCTTCCAACCACAGTGGAGATTGTGGATATTGCCGGTTTGGTGAAAGGCGCCAGCAAAGGCGAAGGATTAGGAAATAAATTTTTAGGAAACATCCGCGAGTGTAACGCTATTTTACATGTGCTGCGTTGTTTTGACGATGATAATGTGGTGCATGTGGATGGGAAAGTAAACCCGGTAAGTGACAAAGAAATTATTGATACCGAATTGCAGTTAAAAGATCTGGAAAGTGTAGAGGGAAAGATGAAAAAGTTTGAAAAACTGGCCAAAACCGGAACAGATAAAGAAGCGGTAAGAACGTTTAACGCGCTCACTAAGGTAAAAACAGCGCTCGAAAGCGGACAATCCGCGCGTGCGGCGAATCTGGAAGAAAATGAATTGCCTTATGTGGCCGATCTGCACTTATTAACCATTAAACCGGTGATGTATGTGTGTAATGTGGACGAAGCTTCCGCGAAAACAGGAAACAAACACGTGGATGCGGTAAGAGAAGCGGTAAAAAACGAAGATGCGGAGATTCTGGTGATCACCGCGCAAATGGAAAGTGAAATTGCTTCCCTCGAAACCTACGAAGAAAAACAAATGTTTTTAGGTGAAATGGGATTGGACGAGCCCGGTGTAAACAAATTGATTAAATCTGCTTACAAACTCCTGAAATTAGAAACCTATTTTACCTGCGGTGTAAAAGAAGTAAGAGCCTGGACTATCGAACAAGGTATGAAGGCGCCACAAGCAGCCGGTGTGATTCATACCGATTTTGAAAAAGGATTTATTAAGGCGGAGGTAATTGCTTACAACGATTTTATCACCTTAGGATCGGAAGCAGCCTGCAGGGAAGTTGGTAAATTAAGAATTGAAGGAAAGGAATAGTGGGTGAACGACTGAGATGTGATGCATTTCAGGTTTAATGTTTAACCATAAATTATAAGAGGTAAAA
>CAZMHW010000019.1:7140-19040 GCA_964566105.1 uncultured Akkermansia sp. | reverse complement strand
CTTTGTAGAAAACTCAATCTGGCACGGTCTAAGGGAAAAAACGGGAGAAAAAATAATTAATATTTCCTTTGCAAGTCACCAAGAGCAATATGTGTTATGCACGATAGAGGACAATGGCATTGGAAGAAAAATACACCAGACAGACACGAACAGAAAAAAATCACTCGCCATTAATTTTATCATTCAACGTCTGGAATTACTAAATAAAATCAAAGGCCTTAACTGTAATCTTACAATTGAAGATAAACCCGAAGGCCAGGGAACTGTTGTTAAAATTATTTTACCACTGATCAATAAATTATGACACTTCGTGCTTTGATCATAGACGATGAACAAAAGGGAATTAACACGCTCAGACTACTCCTTGAAAAATACGTTACCAGTGTAAAAGTGGTTGCCGTGAGCACTAAGCCGCTGGAAGGAATTGATCTGATTGAAAACTACAAACCTGAAATTGTCTTCCTGGACATTAACATGCCTCATCTGGATGGTTTCGAACTTCTGAAAAGACTAAGCTGGAGGGACTTTAATCTTGTTTTTACAACGGCTCACCGGGAACACGGGTTAAAAGCTTTAAAAAACAATGCGATTGACTATCTTCTTAAACCCATTGACCCGAAGGATTTAATATCCGCAGTAGACAAAATAAAACGTCAATTGGAAGAAAGTGTCAGCTCACCTGCAAAGTTTAATTACAATGAACTTCTCACTAACTTAAATAACAGACAGAAGCTTGTGTTGCCCATCCGAACCGGAATTGAATCCATTGAGACAGGGGACATCATTTGTCTCGAATCCGGGTCAAGCTGGACCACCCTGCACCTGACCGGAGACCGGCAAATATCTTCCAGCAAAACACTGAAAGAATTTGATATTCAGCTGTGTGAAGGAAGGTCGCAGTTTATGCGGGTACATCAATCTTACATTATCAACCTCAATAAAGTACAGCGTTATCTTAAAATTGTAGATAAGATCGTTATGGAAAACAATCACAAAATCCCTCTGGCTAAAAGCAGGCGGGACGATTTCTTTAAATGGATGGGAATCTAATTCTTTTTTTTGGCGATAATAATGTACGAAGGAAAATGATCACTGTAACCACCTGAGTAAACCCCGCTGCTATACGTACGAAAAGGATAGCCTTTAAAATTTCCGAAATCGCTTTTTAAATACTCTTTATTAAAAATACGCACGGCATAATATTGCCAGCTTTCATAGTTGCCCGGAATCCAGTTTTTATTCAACAAAATCTGATCAAACAAATTCCAACTGTCCTGCCAGGCCAAGGTGCCTGTGCCTTCTTTGTACAATTTTTCCATGGGATTAAAATAGAATCCCTCCCTTGGTTTGTCTAAACTTGCGTAGGTACCAATGCATTTTTTTACGCTTTCATTTACAGGATCGTCGTTCAGATCTCCCATGATCACAATCTTTGCTGCTGGGTTCTCTTTGCTCACACTGTCTGCAATATGCCTGGCTATTTTGGCAGCAGCGTTGCGGTTGGCCCTGCTCAGCAACTCACCACCGCGGCGCGAGGGCCAGTGATTGACCAGCACGGTTAACGGCTCTCCCAAAAAACTGCCACTCACTACCAGAATGTCACGTGTTTTGTGCGCGGAATCTACCACCAGCCTCACCCGGTAAGCTACAGCCTTTTTGACCTTAAAATACAGAGGACTGTAAACAAAAGAAGGATCTACTCCCCTGATATCAGGGCCTTCTATGTGAATAAACTGGTAATTCCGTTTTTTTAAACGCGGCGAAGCGATCAGGTCCATGACCACGCTTTTATTCTCAATTTCGCAAAGACCCAAAATAGCTAAGCCATCCGGTGTAATATCTGTCGCCATTTCACTAATAACTGTTGCGAGATGGTCTATTTTTGTCCAGTACCGTTTTCCATTCCAGGAATTCAGTCCTTCCGGCGTAAAATCTTCGTCATTTTTCCAGGGGTCGTTGAGGGTATCGTATAAATTTTCCACGTTCCAAAACCCAATGGCCGAGATGTAGTAATCCTGCTTCTGTTGCAGCTGCTGGCAAAAGGAGGACGTGTTCCATAAGATGAACAGTGTAACTAAAATAATGCGTTTGCTGTGCCTCTTCATAAAATTAAAATACAAAAAGCGCTTCAGGCTTCATCTAAAACAAAAAAGGCTTGGTCTAAAATATACCTCAGCGTTTTGACCTTTCCTTATTTTTATCGCTGCCATGAAGAAAAAACTTTGCTGTTATTCTCTTCTCCTTTTTTCCACGATAAACAAATCGCAGACAGATTCTTTATATTCCAATACAATTAAATGGCGGGACAGCAGCGTTTATACCGTTCCCATTTTTAGCACCGGTGGCAGTGATGCTGAATCGGAGCTTGACGAGCAGGACGCTTCTTCCCTCTTACAATCGAGCCGTGATCTTTTTACACAAACTGCCAGTTTTCAATTTGGTGCAGCCCGTTACAAAATGCGTGGGTATCTTGCGGAAAACTCGCTCATTCTTATAAACGGTGTAAGCGTGAATAATCCCGAAACCGGTTCTGCCACCTGGAGTAGCTGGGGTGGATTAAATGACGTGACCCGTTATACAGAAACCCGTTTTGGAACCCTTGCCAACCGTTATGGATTTTCGGGTGCGGGAGGTTATACCAATATCGATTCCAAAGCTTCCTCTTTTAAAAAAGGAACACGAATTTCCTATGGAAATGCCAGTCGTATTTTTCGTCACCGCCTCATGGTGACGCATTCCACAGGCATCTTAAAAAACGGCTGGGCCATCACTATCTCCGCTTCTTCCCGCTATGGCAATGAGGTAAATATAAAAGGCACTTACTTTAGCGCGAATGCCTTTTACCTTTCCCTTGATAAACAATTTAACGACAAACACCTGTTATCGTTTACCGGCTTTATAGCGCCAACCGAAAAAGCCCTCTCAGGTGCCACGACACTGGAGGCCTACGAACTGAGTCAGGATCATTTTTACAACGCGCTCTGGGGTTATCAGAATGGAAAAAAACGAAATGCCTCCATTAGCAGAACAGAAAGACCGACCTTTCTTTTATCGCATCACTACAAAGCCAGTACTAAAAAACAACTCAACTCTGCTCTCTTTTACACCTTCGGAAAAGCCGGCATCACAGGTCTCAATTTTTATAACGCTCCCAATCCAAAACCGGATTATTACAAATATTTACCCAGCTATTTCTATTTGCAGGGCGACAGTACCTCGGGAGATGCACAGGCCCATCAATGGCAGACTGATGTGAATACCCGTCAAATCAACTGGGATCAGCTTATCGCATTGAACAAGGTCAACCTCTACTCACTTCCGACACAAATTGGAAACGTTGTGAATACAGATGAAACCCGGGCACGTTACATCCTGGAAAATAAACTGGAGAAGGTGAGTCACGTCGGTTTTAACGTGTTGTACAATGAACGGAAAGACAATCTGTTTTTAAGTGCCGGTGCAAATGGATCTCTTTATAAAAACGAAAAATACAAAGAGGTAGAAGATCTTTTAGGCGCCACCTTCTGGATCGATGTGGATCAGTTCGCGCAAAATCTGGGGGTAGACCCACTATTAGCGCAAAATAACATTGAGCAACCGGACAGAAAAGTGTTCGCGGGTGAACGCTTCGGTTACGACTACAGTATTCACATACAACGGCTGGAGTTGTGGGGACAAGCAGAATACACCGCAAAAAAAATAGACGTATATGCGGCCCTCAGTTTATCGGGAACACAGATGTGGCGGAATGGAAAATGGGCGAATGGAAAATTTCCACTGGATAGCAAAGGAAACAGTGAAAAGGCCAGTTTTTCGAATTATGGTTTTAAGGCGGGCACCACGTATAAATTAAACGGCAGGAATTTTATGACAGCAAACATTCTTATTGAGTCCCGTGCACCGGAAGCAGCAAATACATTTGTCTCCCCACGCGTAAGAAACGACCTGGTGCAGGACATTCAGAATGAAGAAGTCAGTTCCCTGGATTTAAATTACCTCGCAAAATACCCCAATCTTAAACTCCGCTTTACACTTTACCGCACGCAGGTTAAGAATCAAACCTGGCTGCGCACGTATTGGGATGACACATACAACACCAATGTGAACCTGATTATGACCAATGTAAACCAACACTACAGTGGAATGGAATTAGGCATTGAAAAAACAATCTCCACAGCTCATGGCATACAAGTAGCACTTGGTCTCGGACAATTTATTTATTCCAACCAACCAAGGTTACAGGCCTGGCAGGACAATAATAACACCTCCCTTTATTTTAACCGAAAAGTGTATTTAAAAAACTACCGGATTGGTGGTTCACCTCAGTTTGTAAGTAGTTTTGGTTACAAATACAACGCGAAAAAATTATGGTTTGCGGGAATTAATGTCAATTACCTGGATCAAATCTACATTGAACCTAATCCGGACAGGAGAACCGAAGAAGCCGCGGGCAAGTTTCAAAATGATGAAAAGGACCTGGCACAAAAAATTACCGGACAGGAAAAATTAAAAGGTTATTTCCTGCTAAACGCCAATGCAGGCAAATCCTTTCGGCTGAAAAAAAAGAAAAGCCTTACGCTGAACTTTAGTGTGAACAACTTATTGAACAACACACATATTATTAGTTCCGGCTACGAGCAATTGCGCTGGGATCAACAACAGATTCAAAAATTTCCCAATAAATACTATTACATGACGGGGATTACCTATATGCTGCTTTTAAATTTCAGTTTTTAATTATGAAACAACTCGCTTTTATCTTTTCACTGAGCCTCTTCTTTTTTTCATGCAAGAAAGAATACGATCAACCACCCTTAAAAGAAATAAACGATGGCGCTAAGATCAGCATCCAGAAACTTAAAGAGAGAATTCCAGCTTTCTCCAGTTCTTTTGCTTACCGGTTTAAAGGAGGAGATACCAACCTCTATTGCACAGTTATCAGTGACGAGGTGAGCGGCAATTTTTACCAGCAGGTGTTTGTGCAGGATCAGTCCGGCGGGGCCATACAATTAAATTTAAAAGAATCCGGTGGACTTTACATTGGCGATAACATCCGCATCAATTTAAATTCCATTTATTTAATCGCTGCAAACAACATGATCTATTTGGATTCGGTAGATGTTTCAAAAAACGTGGTGAAACTTTCTTCAGGAAATCTGGTACTCCCAAAACCCGTAACACTCGCGCAGATTTTGACGTATAGCGCCAGTCCCGGACATTCAGCCAGTCTTCAGTCGCAGCTCGTAGAACTCAGTGGCGTAGAATTCAGGCCCAATGCACTTCTTTCCACATTTGCCGATGCCATTGGAAAAACAAGCGCCAATCAAACTCTCACAGCTTGTGAAGCAGGACAATCATTAATCTTAAGAACAAGCGGACGTTCCAATTTCGCCGGAAAAGTGCTGCCAAATGGCAATGGTAAACTTATAGGAATTGTCAGTCAGTACAACTCTAATATGCAATTAAGTTTAAGAGATTACAAAGAAGTAAATATGACAGGACCTTTGTGCGCGTCACCCGTAAACACCAATGTAACCTCAGCTTTACTCTATAAAGACTTTAACGATTTCAGCATAACCAGCGGAGGATGGGCAGCGTACTCTGTTTCCAATACGGCTGTTGACTGGTCGGTAAGTAGTTTTTCTACCACAAGCACACCATTTGCGAAGATCAGTGGATTTAGCGGTGGGGCAAACACCAATGCTGAGAACTGGTTAATTTCGCCCGTAATGAATTTGAGCAGTGCGCAAAATCCTGCTTTAACATTTCAAAGCGCCGCAAAATTTACAGGTACAGCGCTTGATGTTCTTGTTTCTACCAACTATGTAAGTGGCAATCCCTCATCCGGCAATTGGGTAAGTCTAAGTCCGAACTTCGCGTTATCACCCAGTTCAGGAAATTATCTTTGGACTGCTTCCGGCAGCATTTTATTATCCGGTTACAAAACCAGTACTACCCGCATTGCTTTTAAATACAAAAGCACAACGGCGGGCGCCACGACCTATGAACTTGATGACATTGTAGTGAAGGAAAAATAAAAAGGCGAGGTAAACCCGCCTTTTAAATTCTTTTAAGATAGCTCTTATCCCAAGAGTACCTTTTTGGTATCCGCCAAAATAGAATTAGCCATTTCCTTAGTAGCTGCTTCCGCGTACACGCGTAACACAGGCTCCGTACCGCTGGCCCGGATCATCATCCAGGTATTTTCGTCAAAGAAAAATTTGTAACCATCCAAATCATCCACACGGCTTACTTTATACTTACCAAACTCTTTGTATGTTCCGTTCTTACAGTTCTGAAGCACCGCGTTTTTGATGGTATCGTTGATGTGCAAATCGTTGCGTTCAAAACAGAAAGTACCGGTAATAGCATAAACCTCATCAATTAATTCCTGAAGAGTCTTGCCGGTCTTTGCCATAAATTCCCAAATGGTAATCCCCATCCAGATGCCATCCCTTTCAGGAATATGTCCTTTGATGGCAATACCACCACTCTCTTCTCCACCAACCAGTACATCCTCGTTTACCATGATGCTGCAAATGTATTTGAATCCGATTTTTACCACATCCAAAGGCAAACCATAATGTTTGCACATGTTTTTGATTTTTACCGTTGTACTGAAAGCCACAGCTACCTTACCCGTTTGTTTTTTGTATTTCACGAGGTAATGGATCAGTAACAAAATAATATGATGGGAGTCCACAAAGTTGCCTTTGCTGTCATATAAGCCGATACGGTCTGCATCTCCATCCGTAGCAAGTCCGCAGGAAATGTTACCTTTTGATTTAATAAACTCACTAAACTCTATTAAATTTTTATGGATCGGTTCAGGAGCTTGTCCGTGAAATCCGGGGTTATGATCACAGTGCAGTTTATGAATCTCGGGAAACAAGCGTTGCATTACGCGCTGTCCTGCACCAAACATGGCATCGTAGGCCAGGTTAAGTTTTGAATTCTTAATGGCTGCGAGATCAAAATTCTCTTCTACATGTTTGATGTACATATCTTCCAGAGGAGCAATTTCAAGCATGCCAATGGTTTCGGCATTTTTCAAATCCACCGATTTCCAATCGTAGCTGGTTTTCTCAGGAATGATATCTTCTATTTCCTGAACCTGTTCAGGGCCTAAAGGACCACCGTAAGCGCCTTTTATTTTATAACCATTATAAGATGGTGGATTATGGCTTGCGGTGATAATGATTCCCAAGTTGGTTTTGTATTTCACAGCCCCCAGAGAAATCATAGGTGTACTCACAAAATCTTTCGCAAGATATACTTTTACACCGGCGGCAATAAATACTTTCGCTGTTGTTTCCGCGAACAACTCACCCGCAAAACGGCAATCGTGTCCCAAAACCACTGAAGGATTTTTACCTTGTTTCAGCATCCATTTTGCAGTCGCTTCCGTAACACGTGCCACATTTTAAACAGTAAAATCCAGATCAATTATCGCCCTCCAACCAACGGTAACAAATTTAATATTAGTCATATTTTTCAAGAAGAGAACCAAAATTAGGCAAAATTTTGATTTTAGAGCAAGATTTTACTCAGTTCTGCGCAATTAAACGCATATTTTACAGCCTTGAGTTGTTTAATACTTGAGCGAATGAATAGTTTACCTATTAGTTAAAAAATAAGAGCTTCTGTTAAGCGTTTATTCTTTAATTACTTTTCTGATTTGCTCTGTACCGTTCATCTGAGTTTTAAGGAAATAAACACCCACTGACAAATTACTGAGATCCACGGTAGATGTCCCTTCCTGGCCGGTTGCACCTTGTTTTACAACATTCCCAATAAGATCTAAAAGCTGAAAGGAAGTCGACGATCCGTTTTCTGTGTGGATGGTTATTTTATCCTGCGCTGGATTTGGGAATACCTTCAACCCATCCGTAGCTTCCTCAGACTTCAGCGAGGTGTAAATAACTTCGGTACATGAAGGATCTTGCGTATAAAGAGCAGAAACCTCAGCCGCAGTGATTACCCGGTTGTAAAAACGGATATTGTCCATAGTACCGTTAAAAGGCGCGTCATAAGAAAACTCGTTGGAGGTCCCTAAAAAAACACTTTTGCCACTTACATAGTCAAAACCCGCATAGGATGCCGGTGTTGTAGCCTCCAACACTCCATTTACGTACAAATTCACACTTGTGCTATCGATGGTGGTTACCAAATGATACCAGGTATTTGCGACCAGAGTGCTTGTAGAAAGAACCATATCCATGCCCAAAGGACCGCCCTTACGTGTCATAAAATGAAGACCCGGTTCTATACACAGATTATACGCTTCAAAATAAGAGCTCATGCTGTTTTTCGTAAAAAGTATGTATTGATCTATCAAAACAGGAGTTTTGATCCAGCAGGAAAATGACAGGGCATGAGCCGGTTTTAAATAGGTATTATCCGGCAGTTCCACATAACTGCTGCTTGAGCCTGAAAAATCGAGGGCGGCACCGCTTGTTCCAAATCGGTTAAGACCTCCGGAAACAGAATATAAAGTACCGGTTGAATTATGTATGGCTTCCGCACCATTACCGTTCATAGGGTAGCAGGCTGTTAGCCCGGAGTTAAGGTTAACCTGGGCTGACAGCTGAATTGAAAAAAGGGTAAGAGAAAGTAAGAGATTTTTCATAACTATATAACTATTGGATAAGAGTATAAAATTGGATACGTCAAAACTACTCTTTTTTGGTTTTTGCAACACTTTTAGAGTGCGGAAATAAGACGTGGGTTTATATGTGGTGGTTTTTCCTATGTGGTTTTCTCCTTTCCCTTAATAGAAAATTAAACACTTGATTTACAGTAAATTAAACGAGATGCGCCTTTAAGATTATTACAACGCTCTTACAAAAGAATGCCTCATCAACTCTGAGAATCCGTTTGTGCGAAAAATCTCTTAAACGGTATCATTATCAGGAATACCGGATATTACGTTTATCGGCTGGTTAACGACCGTATTTAAATTATTTGTAGCTTAATTACTTCTTTCGTTACCCAGATACAAATCACTTTATGAATAATTATCTGTTCAGTCCCACGTATATAGTTAAAAACACACTCCTGATTTTGTGTTACCTGAGCTGTGGTTTATTGCCTGCTCAAACCGACAGTAACCTGGTGATTAACTTTAGTTTTAATGAACACAAAATTACGGAGGACCATAACCTGATCAGTATTAAACCAGTTGGTGTCACTTTAACTTCGGACCGTTTCGGAAACAGTCAGTCGGCCCTTTACCTCCATGGCAATGGATCGAGCTACCTTAACCTGGGTACCTCAGACCTTGTGAAGTTGAAAAAAGGAACACTTTCCCTCTGGGTAAATATTCAGGCTGTAGTTTTAGCAGGCAAAGGATTCCGAGCTAATCCGATTTTAATGACAAGAAATTCGGTTGACGACAATTTCAATATTGCCCTGGGGATAGGCTATGCCATTACAAATAAAAGATTAGGCGTGCAATCCTCCAAAGATTCCATACATGAATCAACCATTTTTGCACGAGACACTGCCATTTTAAATGTCTGGTACCATCTTCTCACCACCATAGATAACAAGGAGATGTGTTTTTATGTGAACGGCGAACTCCAGCAGAAAATAAACAAACCTTTCGAGATTAGTTACCTCGCAGAAGATTCTGTTATTATGGGACGTTCCATGGGAACCAAAAATGAACGTTTTTCCAACGCCATTGTAGATGACATTCGGTTTTACCACAGAGTACTGAATAAAAAAGAAATCGATGCTCTCTATCATGAACCCAATCCCAACCGTCTTAGCAATTTTTTGCTTGCCGCCTTCAAATACATCCTTGTAATTATTGTTCTCATAGCAATAATTATACTCTTACTAATCAGAAACAAAAAAAACCTGCGTAAACAGAAAGAATTTTATGAATTGAATGCAAGAATTAAAGAGCTGGAAATAAAAGTCATCAGGACGCAGATGAATCCCCACTTTATCTCAAACTGCCTCGCAGCTATTCAAAACTTAATTTTTTCAGGACAAGTTGATAAAGCCGGGGAGTACATTGCGAAATTTAGTTTATTTCTCAGACAGGTACTTGACTATTCGGATAAAACTTATGTAAGCCTGGAGGAAGAACTAACCATCATTAAATTAAATATTGAACTGGAACAACTCCGTTTCAAAAATGAGTTTGATTTTAATCTTGAGATAGAAAATGACATCTCAGTGCACGAAGTTCTGATACCTTCCTTAATTACACAACCATTTATTGAAAACGCGATTTGGCATGGGCTTTTACCCTTAAAGCAGAGACTTCCCAAATTGACCGTTAGAATATATAAACAAAATGACAAAATTTTCCTCATTATTGAAGACAATGGGGTAGGCAGAAATGAAACAAACTCCATTGCTACAAAAAAATCAAGAGGCACAAAACTCGTTACCGATAAAATTGAAAGCATTAATAAATTAATGAACAGCCGGGAGTATAAACTGGAAATTGTGGATCTGTATGATGAAAAAAAGAATCCGGCTGGAACACGTGTTATAATACAACTATCACCCTTTGGACTTGACGAATGGTAACAGCGCTAATAATTGATGACGAGGAAAACAACCGTGATGTTTTAAGAACATTGCTGGCCAAAAACTGTCCCGACATAAACCTGATTGGTGAAGCGGAAAATGCAGATGAGGCATTTTTAAAAATTACATCCCTTAAGCCACAACTTGTTTTTTTGGATATTATGATGCCTGGCAAAAGTGGTTTCGATCTGCTAAAAATGTTTCATGAAATAAATTTTGAAGTCATTTTTGTGACCGCTTATGACACTTATGCCATAAGCGCTTTTGAATTCAACGCGCTTGACTATATCCTCAAACCCATCAGTGTTGCAAAGCTCATCAGGGCGGTTGAAAAAGGCATTCAGAAAATACAATCCAATATTTCAGACGAAAGTATTCTTCATTTTATACAAACTCTTTCTGATAAAAATGAACTCGTTGCGAGGTTCTCAGTTCACAACCACGACAAAGTTATTTTTATTGAAGTGTCTGACATTTCCTACATTGAAGCCAAAGAAGATAATACCACCCTTACGCTTTTTAATAACGCGCATTATTATTCCAGTAAGGATCTCGTAAAATACGAATCTGTTCTACGAGAGGCCGGTAATTTCATACGTATCAATAAAAGTGTTATCATTAACACTCATTTTATAAAAGGTTATTCGAAGGGAGAACCCTGCATCATTGATTTAAAAACGGGACAGTGTTTTGAGGTTTCACGTCGGCGCAAAGCGGAAATTCTTAAGAAACTAAAAAACATATAGCATCGCTGTGCGAAAAAATGTCTAAACGGCGTTTGCATCTGTCTTCTCTAAAATACCTTTACTTTAAACCTACAAGTTTAAAATTATGAAGATTAAACCATTTCTTCTTTCAGCCTGCTTTTTGTACGTGCTACTTACACACGCACAATCCACCCCTTCCTGTGTCCCTCACAATGGACTTCAGGGCTATTGGCCTCTAGATAACACCCATCAGGGGAATGACTCCTGGAACAATATCCCGGGATCAGTTTACGGTGTAACACTTGCCACAGACCGCTTTGGTGCTTCTAATGCAGCTTATTATTTTAATGGCATTAGCGACTCTATCGTAACAACTTATCCGGGCGTTCTTGGAACTCATGCCCGTGCCGTTTCTTTTTGGGCTAAATCAGCGGGCGCCAGTCCGGCCGTCGGCATGTACGCGGTTACCTGGGGCTCTAATAACCCTGGAGATCGTTTTGGTTGCGGCATAGATTACCCCTCAGGTTGCACCAGTGCCGGCGCGGCTTATTGCACAGCAGCACACCCCATGCTTGGAGCAGGCACTTCTAACAATGCCTGGCACCATTACGTGTTTCAATTTTCAGGAATAGCGCCAAATAACAC
>CAZMHW010000019.1:0-7130 GCA_964566105.1 uncultured Akkermansia sp. | reverse complement strand
GGTTCCATTCAAATATACCAGGATGCAGTGCTCGTAGGACCCACAACAACCAGCACCACCCCAGGATCTTCGTCAGTGGACGAAGGCACCATAATAAACACTATGAATTCAGGTGGTTTTAATGTCCGTTTTGGAAAAGCTAATTATCCAATGACGCAGTCTCTTTTAACCGGCTATCTGGATGATATTGGGATCTGGGACCGTATGCTGGACACCTGCGAGATAAAACGACTATATAACTGCAATCTTGACTGTACTTCGGAAACAACAGGAATCATAAACATTGGTGAATTAAGAAGCAATTTAAACTTTGACATTTTCCCCAACCCTTCTTCCAGCAAAATTTCAGTTACTAATCTACCGGAAAGTGAAACTTTATTCATTCAATTATTGGACATCACCGGGAAAAAAATCCATACCCAAACTATTTCAGCTGAAAGCAATGTGGTAGATATATCCAACCTGGCAGAGGGAATGTATATTGTAGAAATACAAAACAACGATCATAAGTCGGCACGCAAAAAACTAGTAGTCGCCAGGTAATATTTTCTAGCGCAGCAAAAAGTCATAATATCCATGCTACCCGCAAAACCCAAAAAATAGAAAAGAAACATTTTCTTTATTTTCAATTCACATGTTTCTGAAAACAAAAAGCACCGCAGAAAATCTGCAGTGCTTTTTTAATAAATTCAATTTAATTGCTAGGCAATACCCACCCCATGGCAGTTCTTGTATTTTTCACCTCAGCAACAAGAACAGAGATTAACCTTGCCAATGCTATTTACATACAATTTTACGTATAAATTGTTAATGGTAGTTACCAGATGACATTTGGTATTTGTAGCTGTAATATTTGTGAAATATACTGCGTAGCTCAGGTCTTGAAAAATCAACGGCCAGCTTGTTCAGTATACCATAACACTGGCAGACTTATTTTTAACCGGCGATTGAGACCCAGGAATATCTGACTAACGTCAAACGATTGTACCCCTCAAAATAAGAACTTAAAAGACTGGGGGAATTAAGCTTCATAATAATCCAGTTCTTTAAATTTTCATTTACACTATTAAACACAGCGCGTAATGCGCAAATAGAATTTTTGCAAAAATTGTTATCCTATTAGAACCCTAATAACTGCCTGAACCTTCGATATTATTCATCCTAAACAAGTTATTCTGATGGGATTTATACGTATTTTACTTCACTGAAATTTAACGCAAGCCAATATAAACATTGGATTTTGCGAATCATACAATTACGTTAGTTAAACACTATCTAAAAATTTACAAATAAGTTACGCAAAACGCTATGTGTCAAAATCTGTTTGACCGGTAGTAAGCCTTCAACTATTCTGGTTATTTTTAGTACAGAAAAATGGGGTTTAGCTAATAATCTCTCAGGAAATATTTTTCACGATTCAAACTTGCTCACTGCTTTTAATCCATCTTCAAAAACGCTATCTTTCGCCCTTGAAAAAATCAGTTACAATACTTCTTTTGACATTTTTTTATTGTAGCGCCTTTTCACAAAAGGAGAATGACCCAGTTTTGACCTTTGATTTTAATGAGCATATCGTAAAGGAAAAGGACAATAAAACACTTCCAAAATTTTCGGGCATATCTCTCACTTACGACCGATTTGGCAATGAAAACTCTGCAGTTCATCTAAGGGGTGACGCCGCGAGTTATCTGAGTCTGGGAACTTCAAAACTATTAAAGTCACCGAACATGACCATTTCGTTTTGGGTGAATCTCGAAAGAAGAAATTATACAGGTACAGGTTACGAGTCAAATCCAATGATAAGAGTCAGAAACGGGCCAGGAGAAGATTTTGTGAATGCACTAGGCGTTGGTTACGACTCTTATTCTAAGATTATTGGCGTTTGCGCTACACAAGATAGCACGCACGAAGCGCTTGCCGTCGATCATGAACTGTTTCAATTTAACAAATGGTACCACATTGCTGCCGTATGTAACAACAGTTTTTTGGCGCTTTATGTAGACGGTAAATTAAAAGAAAAAACCAAAAAACAATTTGAAACTCGTTTTTCCGAAACAGATTCGATGATGGTTGGACATACTGCCAGCAAAAAAAATGAACGCATGGCCGTAGGTGCTTTCGACGATATTTATATCTATCATCGCGCTTTGTCGGACAGTGAAATAGAAGCATTATACGTGGCCCCGAATCCGAACCGGTTAAGAAATTTCATGAATGAAGCGGTGAAATATGTCTTATTATCTCTTATTCTGGGTGGCACTGTGGTTTTTTTTATAATTCGAAACAAGCGCGCTTTAAAGAAACAGAAAGAACAACTCGAATTGCGTAACCGCATATCGGAACTGGAAATTAAAGTAATAAAAACCCAAATGAACCCCCATTTTCTTTCGAATAGTCTGGCAGCAATACAAAGTTTAATTTTCCAAAAGGAGGTTGATAAAGCAGGAAGATACCTTGCGAAATTTAGTTATTTCCTGAGGCAGGTTCTGGAGTATTCTGAAAAAAATTATGTTACACTAGAAGAAGAATTGAACATTATTAAACTAAATATTGAATTAGAACAGTTGCGTTTTAAAAATAATTTCTCGTTTAATTTATTCATAGAAGAAGGCGTTGACCTTGCTGACATCCTGATTCCCACTCTGATAACACATCCATTTATTGAAAACGCCATCTGGCATGGCCTATTGCCTCTGGAGGAAAGAAGCCCACAACTGAGTATTTCAGTTTACATAAAAACGGGCATTGCCCACATCTCAATAGAAGACAATGGTGTTGGCAGATCGATTTCGGATGAAAGCCCAATCAAGAAATCTATGGGAATAAAAATGGTATACGATAAAATTGAAAGTATAAATCAACTTAGAAACAGTTCTGACTTTAAACTTGAGATTATTGATCTTTACAAAACCGATAAAACATCATGTGGCACCAGAGTTGTAATACGTCTTACCAACAATTCTTTTTAAATGACATCCGCATTTCTTATTGACGACGAAGAACATAACAGAATAGCTCTGCGAACATTGCTGGAAGAACATTGTCCGGAAATAGAGATTATAGGTGAATCGGGAAATGCAGCGCATGCCTTTGAAAATATAAACAGACTCAAACCAAGGTTGATTTTTCTGGACATTAAAATGCCAAAAAAAAGTGGATTTGACCTCTTAAAAATGTTCAGCGTCATTAATTTTGAAGTAATTTTTGTTACTGCCTATGATAATTACGCCATAAAAGCATTTGATTTCAGTGCGCTTGGTTACATTTTAAAGCCAATCGACTCTGACAAATTAATTAAAGTAGTCAAAAAGGCAACGGAAAGAATTCGTCTGAATTCAGACAAAGATTTAGTACTGCATTTTGTAAAAAGTTTATCCGAAAAAAACAATCTGGTAACTAAATTTTCAGTGCATCATAACGGTCAGGTAGTTTTTATTTCCATCTCAGATATATCGTTCATTGAAACCCGGGAAGATAAAACCACACTCTGTCTTTTTGACAATAGTTGCTATTTTTCAAGCAAAGATCTTGTAAGGTTTGAAAAAATGCTGGAAACGAGCGTAAATTTCGTACGAATCAATAAAAATATTATCATAAATACAGACTTTATAAAAAGTTACTCCAAAGACGAAATATGTGTTCTTCAAATGAAAGGTGGTCAATCTTTTGAAGTGTCAAGGCGAAGAAAAACAGAAATATTAAAAAAACTAAAAACGATTTAGTTACAAACTCTTCACCCCCCAGTTTCTTAGCGTGTTCTTATACTTCCAATAATTGGTGTGCCGAAAACTGTTTAATTGGTTCGTTCTGAAATTTTTTAAGAACTAATTTTATAACCTGTCATATTTAAAACTTAAATAAAAATAGAAGCCAGCAACTATGAAACAGCTCCACAAACGGTCATTACTCGCACTTAGTTTTTTTTCCCTTAGCCTTTCCGGCTTTTCTCAGCTTAGCCCCTGCTTTCTCAAAGGCATGGGTTCTCCCTATCCTTCAGTAGGTCAATTCGCCAAATCTATGGTTATTGGTGACTTTAACGCAGATGGGCATCCTGATTTTGTGTATGGAGCTAATTCTATTCCTTCGAGTATGATCGTTAATTTATCAAACACTACAGGATCTTTCGTTTCAACCACCTACACAAATCCCGGCGCCTCTCTTTCGATAGAAAAAGGAGACTTTAATAACGATGGAAAATTGGATATTGTGATACCTGTAACTTCAGGTTCGGTACAAGTGCTCCTAAACAATGGCTCCGGAATTTTTCTATCACCGGTTTCGCACACTGTTTCTGGACCTCCCAAAGAATTGGAAGCGGCGGATGTAAACGGCGACGGGTCTCTCGATCTTATGATAGGGTACTATAATAATACGGTTCAGGTGCTTCTGGGTAATGGCGCAGGCTCGTTTACGGCCTCCACCAGTTTTACCACGCCATCGGGTGGTTATACCAGATATATTACCTCCGCTGATTTTAACAACGATGCGCATACTGACTTACTGATTGCCAACGGAATTGGCAACGATATAAGTATTTTTTTAGGAAACGGTTCCGGGACCTTCTCTGCTTACAACACGTATACAGTTGGAGCTAATCCGGTGGCGGCTTCTATTGCCGATTTCAATAATGACGCTCATTCTGATCTCGCGATCGCTAATTTTGGAAGTAGCGACCTGCTCGTTATGTACGGGAGCGCAACTGGTACTTTTTCAGCAGGGCAAACTTATGCAGGCACTTCAGGTTTAAACACTGTTACTTCGGCAGATTATAACAATGATGGTATAACAGATCTTGCTATTGCCAGAAATACCAGCATCAACTCTCTTGGAATACTTTTTTACCAGTCAATTCTTTTAACTACAATACTCTCTGCTACACGATCCTGTCACTAGATTTTAATGGAGATTCGAAAAGTGATTTAATTACACTGCAAAACAATTCTACCTCCAATATATTACTCAATCAATCTTTTACATTTGATGCCGCTTCAAGCAATTCTGTTATTTGTAGTGGAAGCTCAGTAACCTTAACAACAAATGGCACAGCCTCATCCTATTCTTGGAGTACAGGCGCAACAACGTCAAGTGTTATAATTAACCCACTAATTTCTGACACTTATATTGCTTATGGAATTAATAGCACAGGTTGCACCATTCAGAAAGAAGTGAGCATTACAGCGTTGCCATTACCTGCCCTAAGTATTTCGCAAAAAAAACCAGGTTACTTTTGTGTTTATAAGACAGATACACTTGTTGCCAGCGGTGCAAATACCTATACCTGGAGCACAGGAACAATTGGCAGCACCACCAGTATACTTGTAACAAACACCGTTACAACTAACTATTCCGTTTCAGGCACAGCAAACAATGGCTGTAAAAACACAATCACCTATGCGATTAATGCAAAAACAGGGCCCACCTTAACTATTCAGAATAGCGGAAGCTCAAGTCACACGGTATGTGAAGGGGATGCAGTTAATTTAACCGTTCTAGGTTATTACGGGTATTTGTGGGATATCGCCCCCGCTTATTCAAGTCTTACTTTTACTGCCTCTGCCAGTGCAAGTTACTCTGTATATGGTAAAGAAACGTTTTATGGCTGTACGGACACAGCAACGTATGATTTAGTTGTAACAAAATGCACAGGCTTTAAGGAATTACTCTCTGAAACCACAACGGTAAACATCTTCCCGAACCCATCGCATTCAGTTGTTTTTATAGAATGTAAAGACCAAAACATCTATCGCCTGACTCTCAGAAACAATCTCGGTTCGGTATTAGTTGAAAAACAGGTAAATGATCCAGGCCTGGATACGGTTAGACTCGATCTATCTGAATTATTGGATGGGGTATATTTTATTGAGGTTTATCAAAAAAACAAACTCATCGCCACTAAAAAAATCTTCAAGGATTAACTTTCCGGCGCATAAAAATATTCCAGAAAATGAACTTGTAGCAGGATAAAAAAACCGTGTACACAAATAGGCAATATGCAAAAAAAGCACGGAAAGTCTCCGTGCTTTTTTTGTTTCATTTTTATTTAAACTTATGCAATACCCACCCCATGGCAGTTCTTGTATTTTTTGCCGCTGCCGCAAGGACAAGGATCATTTCTGCCAATCTTCGCTTCTACCCTAATAGGTTGCGGTTTTGGTTTTTGTTGTGCGTTTTGTTCTTCCACAGCATTCTCATCACGGGTTTCCACCAGTTTTTCTTTTTTCTGTTGCGGAGCCTCTTGTGTAAAACGGGCCTGTGGTTGATTGTTTCTTTCATCCGGCAATCCACCTTTCATTAAGAATGAGATCACTTCTTTATTGGCTTTATTGATCATTTCCTTGAACAGGTTAAATGATTCCAGTTTGTAAATCACCAAAGGATCTTTTTGCTCTAAAGAAGCGTTTTGTACCGCTTGTTTCAGGTCATCCAACTCACGTAAATGTTCTTTCCACGAATCGTCGATCATAGCCAGTACCACCGCTTTTTCGAAACCAATAAATAACTCACGGCCTTTGCTTTCGTATGCTTTCTTTAAGTTAGCGATTACCTGCACGCCTTTAATACCATCGGTAAAAGGGGTAACGATGTTCTCATAACTGTTGTTCGGATTTTGATATACCTCTTTTACCACAGGGAAAGCTTGTTCCGCGATCAGATGTGATTTTTCAATGTAGTGTTTTTGAGCGGCGTCAAATAATTTTTGAATGATATCGTCTTCTTTGCCATTGTTAAATTGCTGAGCGTCAAACGGACTTTCAATGCCGAAGTTTTTAATGCACTCCAGAGTAAATCCTTCGTAATCTTTCAGTGGTTGGTATTCTTCTACAATTGCCCCTGCCACTTCGTAAATCATGTTGGCAATGTCAATGCTGAGTTTATCACCGTATAAGGCATTTCTTCTGCGTTTGTAAATTACCTCACGTTGCGCGTTCATCACGTCATCGTATTCGATCAAACGTTTACGAATCCCAAAGTTATTTTCTTCTACTTTTTTCTGCGCACGTTCAATACTCTTGGTGATCATGCTGTGTTGAATCACTTCACCTTCTTTTAATCCCATTCTGTCCATTAAGGAAGCAATACGCTCACTTCCGAACAGACGCATCAAATTATCTTCCAGACTGGCAAAGAAC